>NZ_JAWOVC010000023.1:0-57114 GCF_033339735.1 Vibrio sp. 2033 | reverse complement strand
CTCTTGCAGGGCATGCATCAGTTGAACGCTTGAGAACTGGATATCTTCATTGATAGATTCAAGAACACATTCATCAACGCTGGGCCTCTCAATCTGGCTGACTTGCAGAGCTGGTGTAAGGTTCAGAGTGATATCACGCATGTAAGTGGATAGGTGTTTGTAGCCTAGCTTTGTTCTACGGTACTCAAGGTCAGCTCTTTCTTGCGGGGTTATATTTATTTTAACTTGTTCACTGCATTTGGCTTCTGCTAGTTTTCGTGGTCTACCACGGCTAGGTTTATTGAGGTATTGTTCAATAAGCTCTAAGGCTTGAAGCTTTTCTTCAGAATCACGTAGATGGCGATACAAGCCTCGTTCTTCGAACACAAGCTGACGTTGTTCAATAAGTTCAGCTTTGCTCATTTTTTCTAGTCTTTTTCTGATACTTAGATCGAAAATATTCATACTTGTTACCTTTATTATTTTTATTAGTGGTACTAGGAGCGGAGCGACGAGCGCAGAACCGCAAGGTTCGAGCACCGCAGCACTAGCAAGGAAGCTCCGCAGGACAAGCTGCTAATTAATTTCGAGGAACGAGAAATAAATAGTACTGGCTTGTTTCCGTGTTTTGTAATTTAGTGGAACCACTGTGGTTATTCTTATGCCCGCACTCATGGAGTGCGTTCCCATTATTCATGGGCGTAAATTAAAATAGTGTTCCTATGTTTTATTTTAATCCAATGTGTGCGATTTATTCAACTGACATGAAATTTAATATTGAGTATAGTTTGAGTTATTTGGGAAAAAATTTGTTTTTGTCATATGAAGTAAGTTATGTATTGATAAGTTAATAAATGATAAATCACTTACAGTGGGGGTATATTAGAGTGGACTAATTCCCACATAATATAAATTTATAGTTAGTCAACTTATTACTTTTTAAAAGGTATCGTGTGGTGATTTTGGGTATTGGATTGATTAGGTTAATAATTAACGATTCGAACCAAATTAAATGAGTAGGAGAATAAATACCAGTATGCTTAAGGCTGATTATGTTGGCCGACTTCGTCGAACTTGTCGAGTTGAGGTCGCGTGCTAAGTGGAGGGGTTATGGATGGTAAGGTAAAACAGCGCAGAGCTAGGAAAGCTTATACTTCTGAGTTAGCTGAATCCTTTGCAAAAGCTGTTAATTTGGCAGCAAAGCAGGTTAGTAAAAAGAAACCTGTTTCCTCTTCAGCAACGCTGAATTAAAAAAGAATGTTGTAAAGCTTGTTCAGCGAAAAAAGTAGCATTACCTATTTCTTTGCTTCATAAACAAAAAAGGCGCACACAGAGTGCTCCAAAGGATAAGGGCAGTGTTTGGTTTACCTTAAGCAGTGGCGAACTTGTAAGTGCGATAGCCGCCAAGCAGGTTACGTGCTTTAAACCCTGAGTTGACCAGCTGACGATAGGCGACGTTACCGCGCAAACCGACCTGACAATAAATCACGATCTCTTTGTCTTTAGGAAGTTCGTGCATGCGACGACGTAGTTGATCGACAGGAATATTAATTGCACCTTCAAGATAACCAACGGACTCCAATTCACCAGGATTACGAACATCAAGTAACAGTTGGTCTTCTGTCAGTGAATCCATTTCATCATAATGAATCGCGGTCGCATCGCCTTTGATGATGTTATTTGCCACAAACGCCGCTTGGTTAATTACATCTTTAGCAGAGCCATAAGGTGGCGCGTAAGTTAGCTCAAGGTGTTGCAGTTGTTCTACCGTCATACCAGCACGCTGAGCAACTGCCATTACGTCGATACGTTTATCAACACCGTCTTTACCTACTGCTTGCGCACCTAATATTTTACCTGTTACTGGATCAAACAGCATTTTGAATGACACGGTTTCTGCACCTGGGTAGTAACTCGCGTGACTTGCTGTATGCACATACACTTTTTCATAAGCGATGTTTTCACGTTTCAGCTGTTTCTCGTTTTTACCAGTAGAAGCGACGGCTAAATCAAAGATCTTACAGATCGCCGTGCCTTGCGTACCTTGGTAAGTTTCTTGGCGGCCAAGCATGTTGTCTGCTGCCATTCGGCCTTGACGGTTTGCCGGGCCCGCAAGTGGCACTAGAGTTTGCTCGCCAGTCACGAAGTCTTTCTCTTCTACCGCGTCGCCGACAGCGTAGATCGAAGGATCGCTGGTTTGCATGTATTCATTGGTATAAATACCACCAAGAGCGCCGATTTCTAAGCCAGCTTCTTTTGCTAATTTGGTCTCGGGGCGAACACCAATTGCCATAATCAGAATATCGGTGGTGAGTCTTTCACCATTGTTTAGTGTTAATTCCAATTCACCTTCTAGATGTTGGTGTTTTTCGCTCTCACCAGAGTCGAAACTTGCCACGTGCTCGTTAGGTACGAATTTCACCGACTCAAGTGCGACGCCAAGTTTAAGGTCGATGCCTTTCTCACGAATTTCAGCATGTGCGAAGCCAGCCATTTCACGGTCAACGGGCGTCATCACTTGATCCGCCATTTCAACTAATGTGGTTTTTATGCCTAGCTGGTGGAAGGCTTCCATCATTTCCAAACCGATAAAACCACCACCAACGACCGTAGCGTGTTCAACTTTGTTGGTTTCGATCGTTTTAATGATGCGATCCATATCTGGAATATTGCGCAGCGAGTGCGTTAACGGGTTATCAATACCCGGAATAGGCGGCACAGCTGGACCTGCGCCAGGGCTGAGTAGAAGAAAGTCGTAGCTCTCTTGGTATTCAGAGCCATCAAGCAAATTGTTAACCGTAACCGTTTTGTCTTGACGGTTAATAGAAACCACTTCGTTCATCACACGGACATCAACATTGAAACGCGCTAAAAAGCTCTCAGGCGTTTGAAGAAGCAGTTTGCTGCGCTCTTGGATATCGCCACCAATGTGATAGGGCAAGCCACAGTTTGCAAATGACAACTATATAATAAACAACTCAACTGTTATCATTTGGACGAGAAACATGTGGAGGTAATGTGGCACGCTATTTTTTATATCACCGTGTATCTAAAAAGATTCAATCAATTGAAGGGCAGGGTGTTGAGCGCCAAGTAGAAGCAACGCAACAGTGGATTGATATCCATAATGAACTGAGAGTTAAAGAGGGTAAAGAACCTTACACTTTTGGTCGCCGATATGAAGATAAAGGTAGGTCAGGATATACGCAAGAAAACATACGAAAGGGTCAACTAGGGAAGCTATTCGCTGATATAGAAAAAGGGATAATTGTACCTGGTGACATAATTGTCTTTGAACTGATAGATCGTTTCAGTCGCGCTGAACCAAATGTGGTACGTGGTCATTTCGAAAACATAATGAAAGCGGGAGTCAAGGTTGCAGTCACCAAATGGAATACCGTCTTTGAAACAAACATGAGTGGCCCAAGTGGCCTAAGCGCAAGAATTATGCTCGAAGTGGGCTTGCACTTGGCAAATGAAGAGAGCCGCGTCAAAAGTGAGCGTATTCTTGCAACGAACAAAATCTTAGCTGACCAAGGTATAAAGACAACAGCCAAGACCCCAATCTGGCTATATCGAACAAAAGATCGTACAGGCTTCCAGGTTGTTGAGGAAAATGCAAATGTTATCAGGAGAATCTTTGAGCTAAGAAAAATTGGTTTTGGTGCCAAAAGAATCATTAATGAGCTTGGCCCACTGAAATTAGCAAGATACAAATACAATGAAGAAGGCGAGCTTGTAGCTTCAAGCTATAACAGACCCTTGTCAGAATCTTCGGTTAACCGTTATCTGCGTGATCAAACTGTAATTGGGTATAGAGACGGCGTTCAGTTCTGTGAGCCGATAGTTGAAGAGAAGCTCTTCCATGCTTGTCAGCAAAAGATACGCAAACAAAAGGGAGGTAAGGTTACTAAAATTAAGAACGTCTTGAGTGGGTTGGCATATTGCGAGAAATGTGGCAAAAAAATGGTATTTGGAGGGGAGAGTATATCTCCTAAAGGCAAGATCCGCTCATACATTAAGTGCAACAATAAAGCTAAAACTGGTGGGTGTAATGCGAAAAGTATTAGATATGAACCACTAGAACGGTGTGTATACAACCTTCTGCATACATTGAATGATAGAGAAGAAATAACAGTAGATATAGGCCAGCTTGAAATGGGGTTAGCTTCAGCTCAAGAGCAAGCCGCAAATGCTCAAAGTTATATGATACGTTACCCAAATGATTCCAGTTGGGTCGGTATCTATGAGGAGCAGAAGGCAAAAGTCTACGAACTGAATAATTTGATAGCAGATGCTAAAGCAGAGCGTTCGGGAAGGCTTACCGAAATGAACTTGGACTTGTCTAGACATGAAAACAAGGCCTTATTCAATCAAATCCTAAAGGACTATGATGTTAAAGCTGTACTTGGTTATGAATCGACAAGCGATAAGCCTAGAGTGAAGTTGGTCATTGGAGCTTGGGGAGATTTTGTAGTATCTGCTACCGTTGATAAGAGTGTAAGTTCTCGAAGAGTCAGGGCCGCTATGAAGTTAGGTGCTGAGGGGATAGATTTTGACAAACGAGATAGAGGGCACATTCAATTTAAAGAACCAGAAAAATTTGTAAGTGATGATGCGAAACGAACGGCCTTTATCGATAGCCTAACTAAAAATTTTTCTCAAACAATGAGTGACCAAGAGAAGCAGTTCATCTTAGACAAGGTTCAACAGCAAAACACGAACCAAGGCAGTGAAGATTAGGTGAGTCGTTTTGGTCTATCTTCTGAAGAACAAGTTGATAGACCTCATCTTCTTGAATGAACTGGTGATCTTCACTTTTTGAAGCCAGGCAACACAGACAGCTAGATGCTGAGTTGGGAAGAATCAAAGGCGCTATGTGTGATGGGAAACCCACAGAGTTGGGTTTTGCAGAGCGTGTATATAATCAATCGACAAAATATAGAATAGATTTGGTCATTAACCCTATGAGATTGATATTAAGGGATAAACCGCATCACCCCAAAGCTCATCAGCCCCATCCATCATAATCTCAATAATAGTTGGAACAACATTTTCGAGTAACGCAGTGCAGTCGCGAATTTGGTCACGATTAGCAGAACTGTTGTACGTTGCTCCACCGTGAATCAACTGGTTGCGTAATGTGTAAAGCCTTGAGAAAACGACACTCAATACAGTGGCTGTGTCACCCCCTGACAGAGCTTTGTTTGCGATAGATTTTGCCTGAGAACGTTCTTTCTTCCATTGCTCCTCTGTGATGAGACCAGAGTGGTACTTCCAAAATGACTGGAGAATAAATTCATTGTCTAGAATGAGCCTTATGGAAGATGAATATTGAGACCAAACTAGTTCTGACAGTTTATTTCCGCCATCTAAAGATACGATCTTGGCAAGAAACTCTTGGTATAGGCCTCGTTCACCGAAATCAGCCTTGTACTCGAAATCCTGAGCATATGCCGCGTTGAAGGCAATCCAAAGAAAGATGTATTTCGAGTCGTGGTCATCACACATCTCAGCCTTGTTAAGCCAACTAAGTGCGCGATGGATACGAAGAGATAGCGCTTGAGGGTAGGTACCTCTCTCTTGACGGTGGCGCTCTTTAAGTAATTGATACATATGCTTTCCCAGGAGCTATTTGACTGTCTTGAGGTTACCCTTGTTGGCATCTTATGCAAGTTGGTTATTATGGTGTTATGAGCTAGAGTAAACTTTAAATTAATTCACACTTTTAGCCTAAATCTTCAACAGTTAAAGATTTCAGAGGTATATGAGAGAGGGTTACCTGAAAATGGAAATAATATTAATGAGGATGGCGAATGGGCTCTTTCTCAATACAAACTGAGCAAGCTATAGCGTACAGTGCTATGCAAGACTTACATCTTCGTAGTCGCGTCAAAATAAAATGGTTCGAGCTGACTGAAACTGCCAAATCTCTTTTAGAAACAAAAGATGCAACATCTATCTTGAAAGCAGAAAAATTGCTATCTAAAGCCCTGAAGGTAGCTCTCAAGGAGCCACTGGCTAGAGCTTCAACGTGTCATGACTTAGGAGTCTTACACTTTACGTATCACATTGAATTACCTGGTGGAACCTACCATAACTTAAACAAGGCCATTCAGTACTTTAACCGTGCGATAGATACTCCTCAACGGAGAAGTACTCCAGAGAAGTACGCTTCAAGTCTTTCGCAACTAGCAGTAACATATCGTAGGGCTGCGCATGAGTATCTCTGGCCTGATAAAGATATTAATTGCTTAGAAAAAGCCAAACTGCTCCACGGTCAAGCAATTGATACTTTGCAGAGTAGTGAAGTTCCTCAGGCGATTAAGGATGGTCAACTTTCAATTATCTACTTCAATCTGGCGAGTGTACTTTTTGATCAGGGACTCAATCAAAGTGCCTGCGAATTACAATCGCTTTCTGTGGCATTGTATTTGGACTACCAAAATTACCATTTACCAACGTTTATGAGTATCATGGCACCAGAGCAAGCTCTCGGGTTGAGTTACGCAAGATTGATGCATTTCTCCGACTCTCAACATCACAAAGAGCTATGCAAAACCATTTTAGACATCGCGCCACAGTTTGGAATTGATCCTCTAAAGATTATGTCAATTAATCCCACGGTTGACCTTTCCAAACCCGAATTACAAGTTGATTACTTGGTCTCTAACACGTTAAGTAATCCCAATAGGGAAAATATCGGGTCATTAGTAAGAAAGCAATTCGAGTTAATGGATAATCGCCGATTTTGTAAAAGTGATCCAGAAGCCGATTACTTGGCATCTTTAGCGCAAAGAATATGCTCAGGTTTGGCTCGAGTTCTAGTTAAAGAGAATGATGCACTAAATGCTTTAAGGTATCTTGAAAACTGTAGTGCATTGCGGTTCTGTGAAAGTGCCAATAAGCATTGGCAGCAGCCGTCTACAAAACTTGCTGGTACTTTATGGAATGAACTTCTTCAGTTAGGCGCTTCTTATCATACTCTAAACGAACTAGCGTTAATGCTAGAACATGTTCAAGAAAAAGAACTGCAACCTTTAATTCAAGCGTGTTATGAAAGCTCCCAGCAAGCGTCAATGCTAGAAGAACTTACTCTGAATACAGTCTTTTATAATGCGAGTAAGTTACCTGAAGTTGTTTCTGGTGCTTTAGACAATAAAGACCCTATCGATTACTTACGAATACAGGCGAACTATTGTTTTGAAGACTTCCAGAAATTAGAAAACCTTATTTATCAATTAGAGCCTAGCTTCGTAGAGTATCGAGGTAGTGATTCTGCCATAGACATATCTCATTTTAAGAAGGCCTTACGTACCCATGATGACCTAACTCTTGTAAGAATTGATATCGAATCAGGATTTGATGATGCACTTATTCTGGTGGCAAAGTTGGTCAATGGTGAAATTGTCGTTAAGGGACATATAGTCGAGGTACCTAATGGACTAGTGAACCATATCGCTGAATTTATCAGGGGTGATTCAGATGCAGATGAGCATTGGCCTCTAGATTTTGTTGATTGGAGCGAAATCCTACCCAATGACTGTAAACGTGTTGGTTTGTTAACGTCATTCTTTGCTTCTCAGATTCCTTGGGTTGCAACTGGCATTAAAGGTAAAGAACTATATACCTTAGTAGAAGAGGTAAATTGTCTCCCAACGGTTCTTTATCTTTGTAATCATGTAACTCACTTCAATAAGCGTAGTGGCGCTAAATGCATTAATGGTGGGGAAACACGTTTTCACAATGTAGCTAATCAGCATGTCCCAGATTTGATGAGTAATGTTTCAAAAAGTGATTTTGTTGATGCAGTGCGAAGCAGCGAGGTACTTTCCTATTATGGCCATTGTGCCCATGAATTCCCTAACAGGCCATCTTTGAAAACGAAGCATTTCGACTTGCATGATTTAGAGCTGGTTAATCAGGTTGCGGGTATGGAGCGTGTTGAATTCTGGGCTTGCCAAAGCGGTAGCAATATCCCCCTGAGTGTCTTCTCTATCCCTGTAAACGAAGCATTCGGTTTTGATATGCGTATGATAGAGTGGGGGGCAGCGAGTTCAATTGGTTCATTGTGGGCTTTACCTGACATTGTGACTGCACATATCAAATCTCATTATGACCAACTTGTGATTAATGGTTCTTCACCATCAAAAGCTCTACTTGCAGCTCAAAACTGGTGGGTTTCGCAAGGAGCAAAAGCCGAACTTAACAAAATGAGAGAGTTAGGGTTGTCACCATACCTCAATACCCTTGGATGTAATGAATCTCTTGATGGTTTATTGGGGCCAATGAAGACAAAAGAATCGCGGAATGAGGGTGAGTTAAAACGAGCCGAAAGGTTATTCCTTCACCCTTCTTCTTGGGCTGGTTTAAGGTTTTGTGGAGTTGAAGATCAAATCAACAGAGCTGTTTGTAAAGAACAAGTAGAGCTGAAAGCTGATGAAATGAATTCCCTAAAAAATCACTTAGCACAACAACAACTAAAGTCTGGATTTATTAACTATGCGTGATGCAGATTTGTCACAAATTAACGATTGGAGCGTAGAAGGTCGAAAACAGTATCTTGAGGAGCACAGAGTAACGATTGAGGTGATTTTATCTAATGCTCTAGAAGAGTTTTATGGGCCAAAGCTATCAAGTGTTTTTGGTTGTCAGGATAAAGCGAAAGATAAAATTCTAGATATGTTTGTTTCTGAGAGGCTTGATCAGATAGAGCTGCGTAAAAGAAATATTCCTTGTGATTTGGGGCTTTTTGATCAAATCGATTTCTGGTGTAAATTCAAAACAGGTATCAGTGTTAAAGGTATTAAACAGATATCTTTAGATTCTAATCTTTTAGATCATGATGTTTTGACAGGCAATGATATTGAGCACGATATTGAAAAGCTCTCGAACTGCTTACCTTTGTACAGTCATTCTGTCGCGCCAGACATGGTTGGTTACTGGTTGCTAGCGAATAAAAAACTATTAGATGAGCTGAGCGGCTTTATCAATGTTGACGTAAATGTTGCTAAAGAACTAAAGGGGTCACCCGCCAAATTGTCCAAGTATAAAGCTGATGCATCTTTCAGGTATCTTTGCCTTTACCTTAATGTTGAATCAAAAGTGTCTGATTTTCATAAGTACCAGAAGAAGTACTTAACTAGAGGGGAAAATAAGCCTCAGTATGTAGCGGATGGAAATGAATCACACATGGAAAAACATGAAGTTCGTAAATCAGTTGCTCAAGTTATAGATCACTTTCACCGTGTTAATAATGATGGCACCACGGTTTTATGCCATAAATTATTCAAATCTGCTGGCAGAAAAAGTTTATTAGACCAATATGAGATTGGCCGTGACTTTGCTCATTATGAAAAACTAAAGAATCAGCTCTCAGAATTGAAATCCCCACGAAAGGAGGAGGCTTGATATGGCGTTAGATAAACTTTCATTGGATGAGATGGTTCAAGGCCGAAGCAGCAATACCGATGAATGGAAAGAACTGGTTAGAGATCCAGAGCGTGAACGAATCTGGAGCGATGCGGTTAAGCGTAGAGAAAACTTAGATCGGTTCTGTTATTTTGCCGCAAAGTGGCCACAGTATGTTTGCCATTACCAGCAAGCAAAGCGCTTTGTTAAACAGGCTATCAATTCACCAACAGTATCTCTGATGAGTGAAGAGGATCTATTAGGTGATTTAGCCTTATCATTAAATGATATGGACGAGGTAAAGGAACCACTTTTGATCACCGTCGAGTGGGGAAATCAGCAGCTAATTGAAATTCAAGGTGAGCAAACAGTGTCGTTCAACACTGAATCACAGGTTCAAATACACTATAGATACGAGGACTTAGAAGGCTGGATAACTTCTGATGATAAGTGGGAGTTTTCACCTGATGAAGGAGCTGTAATGCTCACATTTATACATGGTGATGTGATAAATGATGATCTAGCAGATAGTTTAAATAAAGCAAAATCAATAGGTTACATTGTTCTGTTGCCTTTATTGAAATAAAAAGCGAAAAAAATCATTTTTCTATGCGTATAGACGTACCAACACAAAAAAAGGTACGTCTAAATGCAAAATATCGTATTCAAATACCAACCACGCAGTCCTGAGCTGACCAGCTCTAACTCTGACTGTATTTGTCTTGTTGACAAAAAAATCTGGCGCGATCTGCCAAACTCTACTCGTCAAAAAACACTGAGTGTAGTGAACTCAATTGCTGACGGTACGCCATTTACTGTGCTTGGCGGCAAAAACATTAAATCTAATCCATCCCTGATTCGATTCAGAATCGGGCGCAGCTTTCGCTTAATCCTATCTAAAGGGAACAAACGACTTACTTTCAAGCTTTGTCGACGACAAGGCTATGAGCAACAGTTTAAGCATTTTTAATAGTGTTATTAATTGGTTATGAGAGTACGAAGCTTGAAAAAGTGAGTTTTATAGCTTTGTGGTTGTCGCATAGTTAGGACTATGGATTTAGTTATGAGTAAGAATAAAAAATGCCTGCTAGTTACGTTTGATTACACCCAAAAAGGTAAAAGTGCGACTAGTTTTGCAGCAGGGGTGCTTCTATCCGAGTGCAGGCAGCACAAGGATTACGGTCAGAAGTTTACTGCTGAGCACCTGTCAATTGATATGAATAAAAATAAGGTACTTAACCTGTCAGCAGGGGAGATAGCAAACAGAATCAATGGGCAACATAAGCTGGAAGAGATTGATGGGTTAGCTTTAGGTTGTTATGTATGGAACACCGAGCTAATTGAGCCCTTGATAACGCAACTTAAGGATAAAGGCTTTAAGGGAAACATTATTCTTGGGGGATACCAGGTTCATGAGTCGAGCTGTGAAGCACTTTATCCTGGTGGCGATATCTACTTGCCAAGCTATGCAGAAGCCACTTTGCCTGAAGCGTTTATGCAGGACAAATTGATCCGCAAACTTATTTTAAACAACAAGTTTGAGTTTGCGTCACGTCATTCACCATATTTAAGTGGTTTGATTGAGCTTGATGAATACCAGGCAATGGCGCACTGGGAAACGCAACGTGGTTGTTATTATGCGTGTTCATTTTGTGCTCACCGTGATGTGGCTGGCAATAAAGTACATGATTTCTCGATGGAGATCATAAAGAAGGAGCTGGACTTATTCAAAGCGAAAAAAGTTAAGCGAATTAATGTGTTAGACCCGATCTTTCGAAAAGGACGCAGATCATACGAGATATTGGAATACGCGATTGGTATTGGATTAGAAGCAGAACTCGTATTTCAAGTGCGTTTTGAGGACATTAATGAGCGCTTGTTAGCGTTGTTTTCAAAGCTAAATACTCATCTTGAGTTTGGTTTACAGACTGCCATCAAGTCGGAATCTATAGTAATCAATCGACGCAACAATATTGAGAAAGTATCTTCGGCCATCTCCATGCTTCAGGATAAGAACATGTCTTTTGAGGTCAGTCTAATTTATGGGTTACCGACGCAAACGATCGAAAGTTTTTTCGAGAGCGTTGATTTTCTTAAGCGTAGAGGAGTCTCAGATGTAAAGGCATTTCCGTTGATGTTGTTAGAAGGCACGCAATTGGCCGCTGATAAAGAGGTATTCGGTATCAAGGAAGGTCATATCGACGACTCGGGGATTCCACATGTTATCGAAAGCGACAGTTTCACAAAAGATGAGTGGAAGGCAATGAGAGATTTAGCCATGAAACTAACAAGCCTAGAGGAGTCAGCATGTTTATCGTAATCGAAGGTCTTGATGGAAGTGGCAAATCGACAGTGTCAAAGCACTTAGCAGAAAAGTTAAATGCGAAGTTATTAACGACACCAGGAGCGGGTTTTAAAGAAGTACGAAAACAACTGGATACGGTGTTCGAACATAATCCCAAAGCGAGGCAGTTGTTCTATATGGCTACCGTACTCAACGTAGCAAGTGAAGCTCAACGTTTCATAGATTCAGGCCATAACGTTGTGGTAGACCGCTATTGGTTGTCGACGCAAGTGTATCATCACTGGATGAGCAATGGACAATGCTACACACTTGATGAGGTCGAAAGTGAACTCCTCGCACCAGATCTCACAGTCTACCTTGATTTGCCTGTGGATGAACGCATTGCAAGAATTAACAACAGAAACTACTGTACGCGTGAAGACAAGCAGACACTGACAGAACAGGCAAATGATGGATTACGCAGTCTTTATATCGGTACGTGTGATGGGAAACCCGTAGGTAAGTGGCTCATGGTCGATGCTTCGCAGAGCGTGAATAGTATCGTCGACAACATATTGAGCAGTGTGTGTAAAAATCTGTAGCTTGGTGAAAATCGGGCGCATGTTTTGCCCGATTTTCCCTCACTGTTTTCTGTTACACAAGACTGTTTTTATAGGCTAGAGCCCTCGCGTCGAGTGAAACTGTTACCTTCTTGGGCTCGCTTTGATAACCATTCTTCGGCCAGATATACCCTAATGACGTCATTAACACTCTGAAGAGTTTAGTTGCTGCCCAGCGCGTACAAATTTCTTTGTGTTCAATATCTGGTAACAAGTGTTTAAATATCTCCCAATGGTCGTAAATCTTTGTGGCAATGCTATGAACTTGAGAGCGAGTTAGTACAAGTGTGTCATTTGTACCTTGGTAGTCAGGATTCTGCAAAATCTGTGACTTAATAAATTTCGCTGGTTCAACAAGGTAGTTGCTTTGATTAACCGCATTGGGATTCCAAATTTGTTTGTATAATGGCTTGTTCCAAAATGTCTCATCAAACAGAATGTCTTGCTTGGAGATCTTCTCTAATTGATAGTCGCGTATAATCTCGAACTTTTTGAGCATGGCCAGCTCTTCAAAACCGACTTGGTTGCTCATGATCAGCCTGTCTGCCTCGGCTCTTGTTATGATGCGTGCGGCCAAAATAGCCTTAATTCGTGCTTTAAGATCCCTAGCCTTTAGTAAGTTGAATTTAAATAGACCTTCTTCAAGTTCTTCTTTACTCGATTGCTGTACTTGGACATTCAAACCAAGCCGCTGTAGATTCCACATCATGCTAAGGGGTTGATTTGCATTGAATAGTTTTTTCTTCTCTTCAAACTCACTACGAAGGGTGTCGCGGTCGGAGTCAGTGTCACAAGGAAGGGTCGGGACATAATTGAAATGTTCATTTTGAGTCAAGTAAAACGTAATGTTTTGACTTGCACGGAAACGCCTTGAGAAATTGACCAATTCATCAATCCCCAACACTAGGTCACTGACTACATTAACATTGTCCGTATATTTAGCTTCACATGAGTAGCCAGAAGCTAGGCACGGTGATGCCATAATCATGTTGTACTTGGTGCACTCATCTGATGGTGATGTCAGAAAACTGGATTGAGCATCCATGTTTTTATTGCTGCCAGTGAGTACTAAAACCTTGTTCTTTAATGCAACTTTTTCACAAGCTTGCCCACTCTTATCAGTCAACCCCATGTCTATCATTGTCATGCGCATTGATTTTAAAGAGTCGAAAAGGATGACATTTTCACCTTTGAGCTTGTTAGATGTGTTGCTAAAAGCGGCAAACTTATTTGCGATAGTGACGTTGATGTTGGCGTATGGGTTTTGCATTGCACGGATGACTTGGATACCTTTACGATGCTTACGCAACCATCGTAAGGTGGTATCTGTAACATCCGCATCTGCGACAACGACCTTAGGGACTTTATTGATAGCTAGAGTCATTACGTCAAATACTTCTTCACGCATTGTGTCGTTATGGCCACAGACGTTTGCCATGACTTTTTCAAATTCATCAATGATCAGTACGTCACAGTTGAGGATGGCAGAAGCTAGATGATCTTTATAGATACTGTTAACGACAACACCCAGTGACGTTGCGTTTTCGATCTCAAATAATGAGGAGTTTTTGTAATTTTCTGCTCCAACAGATTCACACAACTGTTTTACTAGAGGAATGAGGTACGAGAGATAGACCACCTTTTTGTTTTCATTGGCCGACCTTATCAGCGGCTGCAATCCGTGTTTTGTTTTCCCTGAGCCAGTCTGGCCTAGCAATACCGTTGTATCATTTTGATTGTCTTCAATGAGGTAGCTGACATTGTCGAATGACTCAACGTCAACTATTTGGTCAAATTCAGTCACTTTCGTCGCATCACTAAGCATCGACTCATAATTGGCTTTTGTTTTCTTTAAGGCTTTGAGTAGCTTCTGGTAGCTATTCGAACCAGCATCTACGTAGTGAGATAGGCAAGATTCTGAAGTCTCGAAATGGAGTGGAATTTTCTGAATCAGACTCTTAGATATGGAGTTTGCGAGCTGAGTACTTTCGAAAAGTTTGTAGCCTTCTAGTAGTGTTTGGACGGTGCTGAGCCTGTCAAAATGAATTCCAGTTGCCAAATCAAATATAGGCAAACGACCTTCTTCGGCGTTCTGTGCGAGCACTTTTTCTGAAAGGTCAGGGTGCTTCGTAGAATCGATTACTATTTCAACGTCACGAATATTGGCTTGTTGGTAAGACTTTGCTATCTCAAAAATATTGTTATTTCCATACATCGGCGCAACGATCCTTCGGTCAGAACTCTCATAATTAATACCATTAGAGATGAGAATTGAGATTTTATTCTTTCGAAGGTTTTTGATTCCGATGTGTTCGCTAGTTGTTGATTTATTTAGAATTTTCATAGTGTAATTTCTTATTATTGTGATTTTTGGGTAAAGCTTGTCTGACGCCAGATACACGATGACTCAGTATCTGAACGCTAGATCAAATGGATTGAATGTTTATTGAACTAGGTCTGCTATGTAAGCAGAGCTGTGCCACTCAAGCTGTTGAACCAGTTTGAGGGCATTGCATTGTGTAGAAGCAAGTCATCTCCATACCAGCCAAGCCAAAACTTCGTTTTGAAATAGTCGATGTTGCTGGGTAGATGACGCTGGCAACCAGCAGCTAGCCAAGCTTTCGACTTGACGATTATTTGCTCCAGAAGAGGGGAGCATTCTCTGGTTGCGCGGGTAGGGTAGATCCTAAAATCGATTAAAATTCGGTGAGCTATCGAGACTCTGTTAAGGTTTCGCATGATTACATTTCATTTATTTGAGTAAATCATAATCACCTGAAATATGACCGTCAATTTATAATTACTTATAAAATCAAAAGATTAGAAAATTATTTTTGGATTCAGTGTGTAATCAATCATTTATCTGATGAATTTTTTTGGGTTGAGGCTATCAAAGTTAGAACGATAAGTTTCAGTACTTCACGCGAGAAAATTAGTAGTTTGCAAAGTGCGGTTCGGGGTTTAGAAACTGGTAGGCGGAAAGACCTCAATCAAACTTTTTCTACACCAAAGATCTGATAGCTGCCCGTAGGTCGTTTCAGTTTGAGTGTTTTCCTAAATGAGCCACTTTCTCTATTTATATATAAATACAGAAAAGTGGCTATACCAAAGCTGCGCTTTGAAGAGAGTCGACTAGTTCATGAGCGCAGCTCATGGTGTTGCTTCTTTGAAGTTTTTACGGGATTTATGGCTTTAAACTTGGGTAAGAAACGGTAAAAATCTACAGGCTACGGGGGTAGCCTTCACCAAAACTTTTGGTACAGGGAATTTCTGTATCGGTAGCACATGGCGCGTCACAAAGGATTTCTATACCAACCGTCTCTCTCATCTTTGGCTCGAATTGAGCCAGAACAGTTTCTGACTCACGTTCTTTAACCGCAAACTAAATTAAACACTAGGACATTTGAGCTGCGTCTTTTGGTGCCTCTCCAAAATGACGTTTAAATTCACGACTAAACTGTGCAGCGCTAGAGTAGCCAACCAAGTGAGCGGTTTCATTGACTCGTTTTCCTTCAAAACAGATTAGCTCTCGCGCCTTATCTAAGCGAACTTTCTTAATGTATTGAACAGGAGTTTCGAGAGTGACATCTTTGAAAGCGGAATGAAAAGATGAAATGCTCATTCCTGCCGATACTGCAAGCTCGCTAACATTTAATGGCTCTGCATAGTTGGTATGAATGTGCTGCAATATCGTGGAGATTCGAGCATATTTACCCTCCTGATCCGCAAGAGTAAACAGTGTATCTCCTCCTTTACTTAACAAAGCAAAGAAGATCACTTCTTCTAATAATACCTCGCCTAATACTTCTGCTTCTAAGTCATCACAGAGTGCCTCCATTAAGCGAGAGCAGGCTCTTCTTAATTGTTCATCAATAGGCTCGCGACGAATCGTCAGTTTTGAGTTTGATGGTTCGACAGGTAAAGACTCATTATGATTTTTTATCTTTGTCACTTGCTTTTGTAAGATATGAATCGGTATTTCGATGCCCATTCCTAACAGCGGCTCGTCACTGTTAGGGTAAGCTTCGCATTCTACAGGCATCGGCACGCCCATTACTAAACAGTCCCCAGCACCATAAGGGATACGTTCACCACCTGCATAGAGTGCTTTGTTTCCCTGTCCTAAAATGATCAATCCTGATTTATACATGGTGGGTTTGCGCAGGTGACCTTTTTCACTTCGATAGAAGCGAACGTTGGCTATCTTTGTTGGGTAGTCGCCTTCAAAGTCGTGTAGTTCTTTTAGGTCGACATAACGTTGCATTAATGTTTTTAAAGACATATTTTTGCCTCAATCAATAACTTTGTAGAAATAGTCATGTTATTTGGATTAATTAGCCTGTGAATGGTGCCTGCCTAGGACTATTATGCATGTGTCGCGAGTGATTGACACTCAGAAATACAAAATCCAATGAGGTAAACATGAATTTCTCATACTTAAACTCAACAAAAATTTTCTTCGGTCAAGGCCAAATCAGCAGTATCACAGAGACCATCGACAAGTCGAAAAAGGTGTTAGTGATCTACGGTGGTGGTTCAATTAAGAAGAACGGTGTTTACCAACAGGTAGAAAAAGCACTTGTTGATCACAATTGGCTTGAGTTCTCAGGTGTTGAGGCGAACCCAACGAAAGAAACGATGGATAAAGCTGTCGCGACCATCAAAGAAGAAAAAGTTGATTTCATTCTTGCTGTTGGCGGTGGCTCTGTAATCGATGGTTCAAAGTACGCAGCAGCGGCAGCCCATTACGATGGTGATGGTTGGGATATCCTAACTGGCGATTACAAACCAGAAGTTGCGACACCAATCGGTGTGATCCTAACGATTCCAGCGACAGGCTCAGAATCGAACGTGAATGCTGTTGTGACTAAGCAAGAAACTCAACAGAAACTTCCGTTTGCAGCAGAGTGTGTTCAGCCTCAATTTGCTGTAATGGATCCAGATGTAATGAAGACGCTACCAGAGAAACAACTGGTAAACGGTATCGTTGATGCGTGGGTTCACGTATGTGAGCAGTATATTACTAAATCTGCGGGTGCGTTAGTTCAAGATGGTTACTCAGAAGCCTTGCTTCGCGCTCTAAAAACACTGGGCGATGACTATGCACAGCGTGACAACGACCTATGGCGTGCAAACCTAATGTGGACAGCGAACCAAGCGTTAAATGGTTTGATTTCTGTTGGTGTTGAGCAAGACTGGGCGACACACATGATTGGTCATGAGCTAACAGCGCTATGGCACGTTGACCACGCACGTTCATTAGCGATTGTTCAACCATCTCTACTTCGCAATCAAATTGAATTTAAACGAGCGAAACTAGAGCAAATGGGGCGCAGTGTTTTTGCTCTTGAAGCTGGTGATGATCTAGCCGAACGCACTATTGATGCAATCGAAGCGTTCTACAACAGTCTAAACGTTTGTACAAAGTTGACTGAACATGACGGCGACAAAGCAGCAGCAATTGATGCGGTTATCAAAAAGTTGGAAGTCCACGGCTTAACGGCTCTTACAGAAAACCAAAGTGTAACGCCAGTGGAAGCTCGCCAAATCTTGGAAAACGCAGTAGCGTAACGAATCAACTAAGAGACACAGGTTGTGTCTCTTTTTTATACCTCAAACAAAGCATACTTCAGATAGTCCTACTTGAAGGCCCAAAAGTCGAGCTCCAAGATACAAGTATTGAGATTTGCTCTGTAGTGCCAGATGTTTATCAGACAAGATTTAATGGTTGTGCTGAAGATCTTATAGCTACATGGTTTGATTCTGAAATGACAGCATTACCAATAGTCACAATGGAAATTGTTGACAGACTAATTGTGAATCAGCTTTGGGGGAAACCTTTAGACGCAGGTTGATTAAAACAAATTAGATAAATGAGCTAGTTTAGTGCTGGCCCATTTTTCTGTATTTTGCTTTAACACAATAATCCTACTTCATAACAAACGCCCAGTTTTTGGAACCTCTAACATCTCGGATTTTGAATTTGGACTATATCGACTTATAAGCATTCATCTTCGTCCCAATCCCAGTCAATTTGTGAAATATCACTAGAGACTTTGTGTACATACAATCCGATCAAAGTAACAATAGAAAGGACTAAAACTATAAAAGTTAAAAGCATATCCCACCCTCAGAGTTTGTATATGATGTAACTACTAGGCTTACCATGGCAATTGAGTACCATCGTAGACAAAAAATGAACCTGTATGTTTAAGTCTTAAGTTCTCAATAACACTAAGCATACCTTTAACACTCTCTTCTGCTGTTATCTTGCCTTCGTCTCCGCCCATATCGGTTTGTACCCAACCTGGATGAATTGCCAGAGTCTTCACTCCCACTTCGGATAGCTCACAAGCCAAAGATTTAATGATTTGGTTGAGGGCGGCCTTTGATGCGCGGTAACTGTATCGACCACCAGAGCGGTTATCATCGATGCTAGCGAGTATTGAAGTCATCCCAATGATGGTTTTATCTTCGCCAGCAAGAATGTTATTAAGCAAAGCCTGCGTGATTAACATGGGCGCAATGGTGTTGACCTTCAATACATCTATCCACTCCATTTGCCCCATGTTACCAAGGCTTTCACATTCATCTCCACCTACACCTGCGTTATGAATGAGTACATCAATAGTGGTATCTGCAAATTTTTCTGTCAAAGCGATGATATGAGACTCATTGCTAACATCTAATGTGTGAATACGAATTTTTGGATAAGTTTGTACTAAGAGAGAAAGCTCTAGGGCTGTGTTAATGTCACGACAGCAGGCAATTACATACCATCCACGTTGAGCGTATTGCTTAACTAGCTCAAGACCTAAGCCTCGATTGGCTCCAGTGATAAAAACCGTTTTCATTGTGTGATGCCTAAATTGGAACTAAATAATAAGTTGGCCAATGTCGAGTCTTGACCAACCTGTAACTATTGTTGTAATGCTTATTTCACAAGTACACTTGCGTGAGCCCTTTGACTTTCTGCTCGTATATCTAGGCGTCCACTCATTCGAGTAAGAGCGAGCGCAACAAGCACTATCAAGGCGCCAATCCAAGGGGTATGCATTAAGCCCACTTCTGACACAATCATACCGCCACCCCAAGAGCCAAGCGCAATTCCTACGTTAAACGCCGCAATGTTGAGACCAGATGCAACATCTACCGCATCGGGAGTGAATTTTTCAGCCAGTCTCACCACATAAACTTGCAAGCCAGGAACATTACCGAATGCAAAGGCCCCCCAAACTAAAATGGTGACGACTGCGGCGATAGGGTTAACGGCCGTAAAGTTAAATACAACTAATACTGTGGCGAGTCCCGCAAAAATAATCGTCAGCGCTTTAATTGGCCCCATCTTATCGGCCATTTTTCCGCCCCAAATATTACCAATCGCCACTGATACGCCGTATACCAGCATAATTAGGCTGATAGCGCTGGCGCTGAATCCTGTTTCCTCTTGCAAAATGGGAGCAAGGAAAGTGAAAGCGGTAAATGTACCACCGTAACCGAGTGCTGTGATTGCATACACCAGTAGTAACCTTGGCTGCGTTAACACTTTTAGCTGCGATGACAGTTTTGTTGCGGCTGGCTGTTTCAGGTTGCTTGGCACTAAGAAAGCACTACCAATCAACGCAATCAGTCCTAATAACGCAACAATCAGAAAGGTAGATTGCCAACCAAAGGTTTGACCGATGTAAGTTCCGAGCGGAACACCTGTTACTAATGCCACTGTTAAACCTGTGAACATAATCGCAATCGCACTTGCGGCTTTTTCTTTAGGTACCAGACCTGTCGCAATCGTCGAGCCGATAGAGAAAAACACACCATGGGCTAAACCAGTCAAAATGCGAGCAATGATAAGGGTGTTGTAACCAGGTGCTTGCCATGCCAATAAGTTGCCAATCACAAACAGTGACATAACCGTAATGAGTACGTGCTTACGGTTCCACTTTCCCGTTAGCGCGGTTAAAACAGGTGCGCCAATCGCAACACCGAGTGCATAAAGGCTCACTAGTAGTCCAGCGGATGGTAGTGAGACGTTTAGGTCAGAAGCCATGGTCGGGAGCAACCCCACGATCACAAACTCCGTCGTTCCGATAGCAAAGGCGCTGAGCGTCAATGCGAGAAGTGCTAATGGCATATCATTTACTCTCTTTTGTTAGGTGCTAGTACACAGCAGCGAATGTGTTTATCTATGTTTTGCTGTATTGTGTTTTGATGAAGGGATTTTGAGCGAAAATGTAATTGCAAAAAATAGGTTGTTTAACAAATGATATTTGTTATAAATGCAACAATTAAGGCGAAGCTGTTAAATGAATGGTAGGCAAGTATGCGGACGAAATCGGACGATTTAGAAATTCTACTTACTGTCGTTGATGCTGGTGGATTTACTGCGGCAGCAGAGAATCTAGATATACAAGTTGCACGAGTATCACGAGCGGTGAGTAAGGTAGAAAGCCAACTTGGCGTGACGATATTAAACCGAACCACAAGACGGATTGAATTAACCGATGAGGGGCGGCAATTTGTTGAGTCGGTTCGAATTGGGCTTATGCAGTTACAGCAAGCGGAAGATGAAATCATATCCCGTGGTGAACTCCCCAAAGGCCGACTACGTGTTGATGCTGCTAGTCCGTTTGTGTTTCACCAGTTAGTCCCACTCGTTCAGCCATTTAATCAAGCCTATCCTGATATTGAGTTGGAATTGACTTCTAATGAAGGCTTTGTTGATTTACTAGAAAAGAAAACCGATATCGCTATTCGTATCGGTGCATTAAATGATTCAACCCTACATGCTAGGCCTCTTGGACGAAGTTTACTTTATATTGTTGCTTCACCTGATTATTTAACAAAGTGTGGCTTTCCGAGTAAGAGTGGTGATTTGGAACATCACGATACTATCGGATTTTCAACACCCAAAACACTCAATGAGTGGCCTCTGAAAGGATTTTCAGGGCTGACACCAACGCTGACTTCGAGTAACGGTGAAACGGTGAGGCAGCTCGCGTTGATGGGGAATGGAATCGCCTGTCTATCAGGGTTTATGGTGAAAAAAGATATTGCTGAAGGGAGGTTAATTCCGTTGCTAGAAGGTGAAAAGATCAGTCATTCTGGCAGAGAGCAAATTAATGCCGTTTACTATAAGTCCTCTTCTGTTGCCAAGAGGATTTCTGCTTTTATCGATTTTATTCAGCCGAAGCTGGAGCTGTAAATCGTTCAATGCGAGGTAAATTCTTACCTCGCTTAGGTTATTTCTTCTGGCTCCTTGAACAGAACAGATGTCTGTTAAAGTCGATGATACATCGACATCCAACAAGATCATTGCTCAAGCACGTTTAGATTATTGCGTTTTTAACAAATATTATTTGTCTTTGTTGCTATCAATGTAATGCGATGAGTTTGTTAATATCCCTCTCAAGAAATAAGAGGGCTTATTATGTCTAAATCACTTTTTCAACCTATCCAATTGGGAGCATTGACTCTCCAAAACCGCATCGTCATGCCACCGATGACTCGCTCCAGAGCAAGTCAACCAGGGGATGTCGCTAATGAAATGATGGCGACGTATTATGCGCAACGAGCAAGTGCGGGTTTGATTGTCTCTGAAGGTACACAAATTTCACCGAGTGCGAAAGGCTATGCGTGGACGCCTGGTATTTATACACCTGAGCAGATTGAAGGCTGGCGTAAAGTAACTCAAGCTGTCCATGCTGAAAATGGTGCGATTTTCGCACAGCTCTGGCATGTGGGTAGAGTCACTCACCCAGATAACATCGGTGGCGAGCAACCGATGTCTTCATCAGCGTTAAAAGCTCAAAACGTTAAAGTATTCGTTGATAATGGCAGCGATGAACCTGGCTTTGTCGACGTCGTGCAGCCTAAAGCGATGACAAAATCGGATATTCAACAAGTCATCGCAGAATATCGTCAAGCGGCATTGAATGCCATTGAGGCGGGTTTTGATGGTATTGAATTGCATGCGGCGAATGGTTATTTGATTAACCAATTTATTGACTCCGAAGCCAATACCCGTACCGATGAGTACGGTGGTAGTTTAGAAAATCGTCTTCGTTTTCTTGATGAAGTAGTTGCAGCATTGGTGGACTCGATTGGCGCTGAACGTGTTGGGGTGCGCCTGGCTCCTTTGACAACCTTAAATGGTACCGTAGATGCGAACCCTATCGAAACTTATACCGCTGCCGCTGCGTTACTGAATAAGCACGGTATCGTTTATCTGCATATCGCTGAAGTAGATTGGGATGATGCCCCTGACACGCCAGTTTCTTTTAAACGTGCTTTACGAGAGGCTTACCAAGGCATTTTGATTTACGCAGGTCGTTATAATGCAGAAAAAGCTGAACACGCTATCAATGAAGGGCTGGCTGATATGATCGGTTTTGGTCGACCTTTTGTGGCTAATCCTGACCTCCCTGAGCGTTTACTTCATGGCTACCCGATCGAAGAGCACGATCCAAACACCTTGTTTGGTGGTGCAGAAAAAGGCCTTATCGATTATCCAATTTACAAAGCTTAGGAAAAATTATGTTTAACGTTTTTAATCAAAAAAAGCTCGATACGAATAACCGTATCGCAATGGCGCCAATGACTCGTTCACGCACGTCGCAACCTGGAGATGTACCAAACGAGATGATGGCGACTTACTATCGTCAGCGTGCCACTGCTGGTTTGATTGTTACTGAAGGAGCGCCGATTTCTGCCGTTGGTCGAGGCTATTCTATGACACCTGGCATTTACACCAAAGAACACATCGAAGGATGGAAAAAAGTGACTCAGGCTGTCCATGAGGAAGGGGGTAAGGTCTTTATTCAACTTTGGCATGTTGGGCGTCGTAGTCATTCTGACATTTCAGGAGAGCAGCCTTTGGCACCTTCTGCAATTAAAGTGCCTGATCAAGTATTTGGCCCATTACCAGAGGGTGGTTTTGGAATGATCGAAACAGAAGCACCACGAGAAATGACGCAGCAAGATATCGAGAATACGATTGCTGATTTTGTCCAAGCGGCTAAAAATGCTGTCGAAGCGGGTTTTGATGGGGTAGAAGTCCATGCTGCGCACGGCTATTTGCTAGATACATTCATGCGTTTAGAGAGTAATCAACGTCAAGACCAGTATGGTGGATCTCAAGAGAATAGAATGCGATTTTTGCTGGAAACCCTACAAGCGCTCTCAAATGAAATTGGTAGCGAAAAAGTAGCCGTGCGTGTTTCTCCACACGTTATTGAAGGTTTTGTGGATGAAGATCCTGAAATTGTTGATATCACGCTAAAAGCACTTGAAAAAATGACACCTATGAACTTGGCTTATGTTCACTTTTCTGAGCGAATCTCACGTTATGTTGACGTCCCTGAAGAATTTCGAAAGCAAGTTCGAGAAGTGTATCCAAACCCTATCATGATTGCGGGAAAATTAACCAAGCAATCTGCACAACAGTTATTAGATAAGCAGTATGCTGATTTCGTTGCCTTTGGCACGCCTTTTGTGACGAACCCAGATTTAGTCGCCCGATTTGCCCATGATTTGCCATTGGCTGAGTTTGATGCCGATGCTAGGTTAACCTTGTATGGTGGCGGAGAAGAGGGCTACATCGATTATCCTACTTATCAGGCCTAATAAAACCAGGCACCAAGGACGACAACTCTTTGGTGCCTTACCTTTTCATGAAGCGAGCAGAATAAAGATGGAACAATATCAAGTTTGGCAACATCAAACCGAAACACACAGCCTTGATTTAGGTAAGGCTGAAATGCCAACTTTGGATGACAACGAGATCTTAGTACAAAACAAAGCGATTGGTATTAACCCTGTTGACTGGAAATTTATTAAAGCCAACCCTCTAAATTGGCCGAATGGTCATGTTCCTGGTGTTGATGGGGCAGGCCTTATCGTACAAGTAGGATCTAAAGTTGATACAGCTCTAATTGGACGTCGAGTGGCATATCATGCCTCATTAAAACATCATGGTAGCTTTGCCGAATATACTGTACTGAGTGCTGAACGTGTGATGATATTGCCTGAGAGGCTATCGTTTGAACTTGCAGCAGCATTACCTTGCCCGATGCTTACTGCGTGGCAAGCATTTGAAAAAATTCCGTCCACTCGTCAAAGAGAAGTACTTGTGGTTGGTTTCGGCGCGGTAAATAATTTACTTTCTCAGTTTCTTGTTAACGCTGGCTATGATGTTGATGTTGTTTCGGCGAGTCTTAGTGATGAGCGTGCTGCTAAGCTAGGTATTCGCCAAGTTTATCGAGATCAATCTCTGATTGATGCCAAGTACTTTGCTATTTTTGACGCTGTCAGTGGGGAAAATGCGGCTTCTTTAGTGTCCCTGTTACGAGCGAATGGACACATTACCTGCATTCAAGATCGTATACCTAAGCCTATTGATCCTCCATTTACTCGCACTATTTCCTATCATGAAATAGCTCTTGGAGCATTACATGATTTTGGTGATAAAGAAGATTGGTATGCATTGATGCAAAGCGGTGAAGCGTTACTTGAGCGTGTGGTGAATGGTAGCGTCGAAGTTAGTAATCCTGTCACTTTTGCGTTCGAGAATATGCTTGATGCATTGGAGCACAGTGAATTTACAAAGTTAAAGACCGTCATTACATTGAGTTAAAACACGCTATTCATACTATTGCAGAGAGTCATATAACTGACTCCCTGCGCTTTGTTGTACTAATAACCAACGACAACTAAACCGCTTCTCTAGGACATTGCCACAGCGTAATCATTGACCTGTAAGTTGTATGAGCACTATCGAACTTATTGATTGGGTGATGTGTTCTAAATCGACTGGCAATGCTCTGGCGGTGATGGAATAGCCCTCAACAAAGGGAATAAACACCGATATTGCTCTTTCGACACTGACATCGTCTTTTGCAAGTGGCTTGAAAATCTTGTTTAAAGACGATGCCATTGATTGATAATAAGCTAAAAGATACGCGTCTATTGCTTCATTTCGTGTCGATATGGCCCAATACTCACGGAAGATACGGCACATATCTGAAACCTGATATACATGCGATAGCTGAGCAGAAATGAAATTTTTTAGCTCACTTGCATCGCTTAATTCTGGCTGCTCTGCCAACTCATCTAAACATTGCTGAAAGTAGCGGTCTGCCATCGCTCTAAGTAATTCATCTTTGTTTTTGAAGTAATACTGCACATTGCTTAATGACATCTCTGCCAGTGTCGCAACCTTACGCATACTTACCCCAAAATCTCCCTCTTGTCTCAATACCTCGATTGAAACATCTAAAATCTTCTCAATCTTGGCGCTCTTTTTACTCATCTTATACTGCCTGTTTTATAAGAAATAACTACGCCTTGTAGCTCTCCTAAAAATCAATGTTGACATTTTAGGTAGCTTGACCTAAGTTTGCAACAACTAGGTCGTGTGACCTAAAAGCAAAAGGAGACATGTCGATGATAGAAGTACTACGCACACCAGAATCTCGATTCGAAAACTTAAAAGATTATTCGTTTAAACCAAACTATGTTGAAGGACTAAAAGGCTATGAGGGCATTCGTGGTCACTACCTAGATGAAGGCGACTCTGATTCAGAAGAAACGTTTTTGCTACTGCACGGTGAGCCAACGTGGAGCTATCTATACCGTAAAATGATACCTGTGTTTGCCGATACTGGCGCTCGTGTTATCGCTCCAGATCTACTTGGTTTTGGTAAATCGGATAAACCAGTTTCGGAAGATACACACTCATTTACCTTTCACCGTAACTATCTTCTAACATTGATTGAGCACCTAGACCTGCAAAACATCACTCTAGTAGTACAAGATTGGGGCGGTCTGCTTGGCTTGACGCTTCCTCAAGCGATGAAATCGCGCTTTAAGCGCCTACTGATCATGAATACCGCTTTGCTATTAGAGCCAGCAAAACAAGAAGCCTTCCTAGAGTGGAAAGATGACATCCTAAAACCAGAAGAGCTCGCACTTGATACCTTCATGAAGAAATACGCCCCAACACTGGATGAACAAGAGGCACAAGCTTATGCAGCGCCATTCCCAGATGGAAAGTACCAAGCTGGCGTTCGTAAGATGCCGAAAATGGTCGCAGACCCAGATCAAGCCTGTATAGAAATCTCATCTGATGCGATGTCTTTCTGGGGTGAATGGGGAGGTGAAACCTTCATGGCTGTTGGTATGAAAGATAACATGCTTGGCCCTGCTGTAATGGGGTGGATGCAAACAATAATTAAAGGTTGCCCAGAGCCAATGCCAATTGAAGAAGGTGGTCACTTTGTACAAGAGTTTGGCGATGATATTGCAAAAGCTGCGCTAGCTCACTTTAAGATGTAAATAGGTACTGACAATGAAAATTTTAAACCTCGTGTTTCACCCAAACCTTGATGGTTCGCGTAACAATAAAACTTGGAAATCACAGCTTGATGAGTCTGGGAAAGTGTCCATTAGTCGTGATATGTACAGTGAATACAACGATTTTCAGGTTGATGTCGAGAGAGAGCAGGCACTACTTGAAGCGCATGACCGCATCATTCTGCAGTTCCCGTTTTACTGGTATTCAATGCCGCCGCTGCTTAAAAAATGGTTAGATGACGTGCTGACTTACAATTTCGCTTATGGGCCCGAGGGAGATAAGTTAAAAGGAAAGGATATGCAGTTAGTGGTCTCTGTTGGTGGCCGTGAAAAGTTCTATTCAGGCTTTGATATATTTACCACTGTACCAGACCTACTGCGTCCGTTCCAGTTAACAGCAAATCTAACCCAGATGAATTACCTACAGCCTGAATACATGTTCAATGCAGATGCTGAATCTGAAGAAGTGATTGAAGCATTTGGTAAGCAGTTGGTCGCCAAAATTGATGATCCTAAGCGTTCAGATCCGCGTCAATATTTGTATGACAGTATGAGTGCAGAGCTCAACGAAGTATACGAAGACTTAGGCTTGGCATAAGTGAAAGTGGTCAGTGAATATGGTTGCTCTGGTTGAGGTTTAAAGCTGAATGATTTCGCTTATAAGGTTACCGCGACTTCAACCATTAAGCTTGACGGCGAAGATAAAACTGTCTCTCTTTCAAATAGCTTAAGTGCTGATGTCTTTATTAGTAGCTCATGCTTGCTCTTACCTATAGAACGCTATCCGAACAGGGTCATTCCCTGTCTAGCCCTGTTCGGCTTTTCTAACACAAAGCACTTAATCGTCTTCAGTATGGGACAAAAGCCAAGCAGCGTTCTGAAGTTGTGGTCAATAATGGCTTTCTCATTCAGTGGAGTCACTGAAACGGTTTTGCCCCAAAATCGTTCAGAGCTAATACTCTACACATTTAGGGGGCGTGCGTTTACCCTACTAAAAGTTATTCGATGGAGTTGATAATTGTTCATTCTCGTCATTAGGAGACATCTTGCAGTCTAACTTCCCTTCATGTGGTATAATTTATTGATCATCAGTTGAGTTAATATGAAAGAGACTGCACTATCGAGGGATGAAAGACGACTATGTGTCGCCTAATAAGCGTTAGGTGTTTGATATCAGCATAATGAATTTCCCCATCTTGTCATGAAGTTATAGTCGTAGCATAATCGAAGTATTGGAAGATGTTTCCCGCACACTGTTGACGGCAGGTACCTCGTAGGGCTTCCCTAGCTGGCGCATCAATTCCCTATCAAGTAGGCCAACTCGATAGTAGGTAGCCAAGGCAATTGTTTCGTCGTACGTACGTGACTCGCACGGTAAAAAGAGGTAAATCGACCGAACTCTATCCGTAACTATCACCTTATCTAGTTTACTCTTGCGAGTAGCTAGAGGCCTTTAGCTCTCGCTCTATGATAGGTGATATATCTATGATTGAGCTTACGCTAAAAATTAGACTGACAGTTCCTCAAATTATTGTTCTTACGAGTGCATTAATAAAAGGGCTATCTTATCTAATTTAAACTTATGGGGTGGCGTTCTCGTTACCCCATACCTCCACACCTAACAAAGCGTTTAAGACAGATTCGCAACGCTCGGCATTTTTGGTTTGATTCAGTTTTAGTGTTTACGGCACAATAGTTTAGGTATTGTGGTGGTGTTGCTCACTACTTAACGCGGCGTTATATGCTTCAAGGAAAATGATGAAAAAAATCGCACTTTCAATAGCTTGCTTAATGGCCTCCAATCAGGCTAATGCTGACGTTAGGTTAGACTTTCCCTTCCAGAAAAAGTTTGAAGTGTATGAGATTAGCGGCAATAGTGTTGAGGAAATTGAACACTCTTTTAACTCTAGACCTGACTTTCTAGTAAATGAGGGCTTTGACGGGTACACCGCGTGGAAATATGACTTCCATACGCATGATGATTCTTGCGAAATTCATGAATTTGATCTTGAAGTTACCTATGCACTTCCGAAGTTTGAAATGTCTAGGACTTCAGCTGAATCAGCTGAGGAGTTTCGCCCATATCTTGAGAAGCTCTATCGACATGAGCAGACTCATTGCGCGCTTGTAGTTAAGTCGATACACGAAATGTATCTAGCCTTCAAACTTGGACAGCGTGGAGGGTGTAGTAGCGCAAATGATAGAGTCATTGAGCTTGAAGGTGATTTGGTGGAAATTAATGCCCTGTTTGACGTTTATACATCGCACGGAGAAATTGAATTAGCAGAGTCTCCTTTTGGAGAGGAGCCTTACTTGAAAGTATGCGAAATACCTTTCGCGCCAATGTCACCACGCATATAACAAGAAATTTAAGAGTGATTCACAACGCTTGGCGCTATCACTTTAAGTGAATTTAGTGTTTATGGCACAATTCTTTAGGTAGAGTGGTTAGCGTTGTTCACACCTTAATTTGGCGTTAGGTGCTTGGAGAAAATTATGAACTCAAAGGAAGTCGTCCTAGCTTTTTGGGATGCGATGAAAACAAATGACTTTGCCAAAGCAAGCGAGTGGCTTAGCCCAGACTTTGAGGGTTTCTGGCCGCAGTCTGGTGAACTTATTATTGGCCGAGATAACTTTACGGCTATCAATTCCTATTACCCAGCGAATGGTGTTTGGGAGTTTACAATTCACTCTGTAGTTTGCGACGGTGAAACAGTTGTCACTGATGTATCAATTACAGATAGTGTCCAAAAAGCACGAGCTATAACTTTTCATACAGTTGAAAATGGCTTAATAAGTAAGCAAAAAGAGTTCTGGCCAGACCCAATGGAAGCACAGGCATGGCGGGCAAAATGGGTCAGATTAGTGCAAGATTAAGCTACGCACCTAACAAACAATTTAAGAGTGATTCGGCACGCGTGGCATTTTTACTATGCGTTGGTTTTAGTGGTTAAGGTGGTATGCGGCGGCTTCGGTATTGCGTTGCTCACACCTTAACAGGGCGTTAGCTAACAAGGAGATTTGAGTGTGTCGAGGAAATGTTTTCTTTGTTTCATTCTGATTCTATGGAATAACTTTTCTTATGCCGAAGTTATTTCGTATCCTAACTGTGAGCGAAGTGAAAGTTTAAAAACGCCGATTCAACTCTATTTGTCCGAAAAAGTACTGGTAACTCGAACTAAGGATGCTGTTCACCAAATACTCAACAAATGGGTTAATTATTCGAATGTTGTATTACGCAACTCATGTGTCCCAATCGAGCGTTATTTAAGTAAAGTTGAGTTTCTCGATGATATTGATGAGACTTGGTTTCAATCTTTAAGTGCAGCGAAAGTATTGCTTACTTTAAGCCTTGGCTACGAACCACCTGAATTGAATAGCAGATCTCTACCAAGTTTTGTTGGTGTGGTTTTTGATAGCTATAAAGCTAATTTTGGCGGGTCTAATTGCGGATTATCAAGCGATTCGGGTAACTTTTTCTTCGCTGCTTTAGATTGCGCAGACTTTGTTATGGAGCATGAAATAGGACACTTAAGCGGGGCTCATCATGATCACGAGTCAATTTTATCCTCTCACTCGACTTTAAATGCTTTTGAGCAAACGACTTATCCTCGGATACAGCCTTTTGCTTATGGTTGGCGCTGCGGTAATTACGGGACGGTAATGTCATTTGCACCCCAAAAGATCCCATCTTACTCATCTCCAGAGTTATTTGTGGGTGACGTAGCATGTGGTGACCAACGTTTGGGTGATAATGCGCGTGTTATGAGAACATATGCGCTTCAACATATGCGAAAATTTGATTAGCTAACAAACAGTTTAAGAGGGATTCAGCACGCGTGGCATTTTTACTATGCGTCGCATTGAGTGTTTAAGGTGGTATGCGGAAGCATCGGTATTGCGTTGCTCATACCTTAACAGGGCGTTAGGCGACATGAGATAAACGATAGAGTAGTGATAGTATCTTGGCGTGAATCTTGCTTAAGTTAATAGAAAAGGAGTGGATTAATGAATGGTAAAGCATTTGATAATTGGCAAAAATCGCGAAAGAAAGGATGTTTAAATTGGCTTTTCAGAACCACTTTCGTCACAGCCATTTTGTACATGATTTTTAATGTTATTTTCCTTTATCCATCTTCTGATGCGGTAAGCATTACGATTTTCTTATCGGATAATGCTCTTAATTACTCAATTTACACGATCGGGATGTTTTTCGCATTTTGGGCTATTTGGCTATACAACGAATCTTCGTATGAGAAAGAAGTTAAACGTAGAAATGTCGCCTAACAAACTGTTCAAGAGGGATTCGCAACGCGTGGCATTTTCATTATGCGTTGGTTTTGGTGTTTAAGGTGGTTTGCGGCGGCTTCTGTATTGCGTTGCTCACCCCTTAACAGGGCGTTAGTTGCCAACGAGAAAATCGCAGCTAAAGCAGAATGTTTAGGTCTAATCGTTCGTGTGCTTTGATCGATTCTGCACTTCGAACTTCAGGATCTTGGATTCACAACGCTTGGCAGTTTTGGTTTGAATCGGCTTAAGTGTTTACGGTGCAATGGTTTAGGTTAGGTGGTGGCGTTGTTCACCCCTTAATGCGGCGTTATACGGGGAAATTGAGATTGAAGATCGTTGAAGCTATTTTAGTTAATTCCTTTACTGAGAATGGAACGGGTGGAAACCCTGCGGGTGTTGTGCTTGACGCCGATTATTTGTCGAACGAAGAAAAATTACAAATAGCACAAGTTGTTGGTTATTCGGAAACTGCATTTGTATCTCGGGATAATGAAGCTGATTTTGAGGTGTCCTTTTTTACCGTAACAGGTGAAGTTGATTTCTGTGGACACGCTACATTAGCTGCATTTTCAGCAATGCATCAAGACGGAATCATAAGTGAAGGTAAATACGTTCAAAGGACTAAAGCAGGTTTACTTGTCGTAACCATAGAGACAAGCGGTCTTGTCGTCATGGATCAGAAGCTACCAGAATACGGTGCACAGTTCAGTTATGAACTTATATCGGAGTTAGTCGGGCTAGACTCGAAAGTCCTTGAGTCTACACGGTTGCCGATTGAGGTTGTTTCAACAGGTTTACCCGATATTATTGTCCCAGTTCCATATGGGTTTCTCGATAAAATTCAAGTGAATGAAAATCTAACCATTAATTTCTGTAAAAGGCATGAAGTAATTGGTATTCATGCTTTTGAGCTATGTGAAAAAACAAACATGGTTACAGCAAGCTGTCGTAACTTCGCTCCACTGTTTGGTATTTCCGAGGAATCAGCGACGGGGAGTGCGAGTGGTGCATTAGCGTGTTACCTAACTAAACACCTTCCTAATACACATTCGAATAGTTTTGTTTTCGAACAAGGTCGGGCAATGAAATGTATTTCAAAAATTACCGCGTCTGTAGATTCAAACGAGCAAGGTGTTATTAAGGTTAGGGTTGGTGGTTTCGCTCACAAAATTGGACGGCGGGAAATCTCCGTATAACAAACTATTTAAGAGTGATTCGCAACGCGTGGCATTTTTTACTGTGCGTTGGTTTTACTGTGCGTTGGTTTTAGTGTTTAAGGTGGTATGCGGTGGCATCGGTGTTATATGCTTGGAGGAAAAATTAGCAGTGATACGAGAAATGGATATCTCAGATTACCCGCAAGTAATTGAGTTATGGTCAGAAACTGAAGCAATGTTGTTGAGAGATGCTGACTCCAAAGAAAACATAGGCAAGTACTTGGAGCGCAATCCCAACCTAAGTTTTGTCGCACTAGATGGTGACAATGTAGTGGGTGCAATATTGGTCGGCACAGATGGTCGCAGGGGTTATGTCCAACATTTAGCGGTAAATTCAAATTGTCGTGGTCAAGGTATTGGTGCAAAGCTCATATCGTCAGCAATGGAAGCTTTATCAAAAGTAGGCATAGCCAAAACGCATCTATTCGTTGCAAATGAAAACATTAATGCACAGTCTTTCTACGAAAAATTAGGCTGGTTTTCTCGCGACGAGGTTCGTATGTTTTCTTTCAACTCTTCTAACAGTGGCAATGTTTAGTACGCCCATACAAGCGTTTAACGTTTCAAGATACTTTATCTAATCTCAGATAAGCGCGTTAGAGTCATTAATCTAACGCGTTAATGTCCAAAAGCGAGTTCATTGTTGCGTAGGCTATCTGTGCGTAGGCTATCACTGTGCTCGAATAATCTTTTGATATACGGCTTAAACTTTGATACTGCTGAGATGAATTGATACTCTAAAAACTCAGATATCTTGCTTAAGGTCAGAGCGGGGCCATATTGCAAAACAGCTTTAGTCATTAATCAGCAGATGAATACTAGAGAAGTACTAGATCAATTTGCCCGCACAACATTCAAAGCGGGTTGCGCTGTTCAATGTGAATGGAATTATGCCCAATTTGTGATAGACAATGGTATGAATAACATTCGTGCGGTTGTTGATACAGAAGAGGGGCTCATTATGCTGTGTTGCCGCTATTCTCAATACATCGATATCGGAGATGAGTTACTTAAATAGTTTGCTGACGAGCACGGTTTTTCAACGAAGAGGTTGGAATGCTAGGCTGCACGAAAGTACATCGCTATTACTCTTTAATATCGCCTAACGCCAAAGCAGCTTACGATTCTGGCTCACCGTTTTTGGCTCTCGGTGTTGGTGGTGTTACCCTAAATTGAGTCAGTCAATAACTGACTGACCCTTGTTCGTGAATATGTCACAAGTGAACACAAAGTACTTATTAAACTGTGTAGTTAGCACCAAGCCGATTGATTACTTCGACATGTCCACCAAATTTCCTAATGCTCAGTGCATCGACTGCGATTCCGCTGGCTACCTGGAGTAGGTCTAGGTTCTTACCCTGTCTACTATAATCATCCAATAATTGCTTCTTTAGACTTAAATCAAACTCAAATCGATCCCTAGGCTCGCCGAAGCAATCTTCATCAAGAACAACAAGATATTGCGAATAACAGCCAAATTGAGATGAGTAAAGCTCGAGCAGTTCGTGAACGCTGTCAGCGTCCTCGGTTAGAAAGGTATATTTATTGTTTTTGACATCAAAGTCGGTGATAGCTAGTACATTCAATAATTTAACTAAAAGAATGTTACAGACGACTTCTGGAGCCTTGATATAAGCTGAAGCGTAGTTTGGTCTCTTGTCGGTAATGCAAACGTTAGAGTTTGAGTCCATGGCTAAATAGGCGATTTTCGTTGCTCCACTGATGTCAAACTTGATCATACTTACCGTACTCCTGTGCTTGTTATCTTAGGTTGATTTCTATATTTGAACTTCTTTCAGACACGACTGCGCCACCGCTGTTAAGCAGTGTTGAATAAATGTCTGAGTTTGATAGCTGAGTGGTTCATCATGTCTCCAATTTGCCAATAAAAATACAATCCACACTTACTCGACGAATCGAGCATTTAGTTATTAGTATTTTTATTGACAGTCGGATACACGAATCAATGGAAAGGTATATCTGAACACCAAAGCGTAATCTTTGGATGGGATTAATTTAGTCAGTAAGATTTCATCGACAAGGCATAATGAGCAAAAAATCCATAAATGTGATCTAGATCTCCAAATTGTGGGTAATAATTCTAAAGCTGTTCAAGCCACTATCAATTTGATAAAGAGGGGGCCACTTTCTCCATTTATATATAAATATCAAAAAGTGGCTAAACCAAAGCTGCGCTTTGAAGGGAGTCGATTTCTTCATGAGCACAGCTCATGGGAGCCTAGGAAAATAGTGTCAGCAAATGACAGGCTAAGGTGCCAGCCTGTCATCCATATTAGATTGACTTTGATATGAGTTCAGCTTTCAGTAAACCACCCTTGGTGAGTAACTTTGGTGAGAAGTTTGGATTTCTGCGCTGTTTGTATGCCGTGAGTATTTTTTGCAGACCGCTGGCTTCCAGAAGAGATATATTTACCTCGGTATCCATGTCTGCCGCATCGATAAAGTCTTTAGAGAACTCTGGTGCAACGATCAGTACCTGAGCAACTCGATGGCCATTTTGTTCGCAGCGCTTTGCGTAAGCTTTTACTTGTCTTGAAGTTGTAGAGTATTTGGCATATTGACCATTTTTAAATGACTTAGCTTCGCCAATGATGACGTCATCGTTATCTAGAGATATGATGATGTCTGCTTTATCCTTGGCGGTGTTTATGTCCTTTCGTAAGTCCTCGTCAACATTCATTCCAAGCTGCTCTAGAATTGAACGAGTAATTTCTTCGAATTTCACACCAATATCAGACTCTTTTATATCTATGCCTGCTCCATGTAAACCTTTCAGGTCGCGTGTCGCGAGCAGATTGTAATTTTCAATTAATCGGTCATTGGCACTGGCAAAAGATTCTATGATCTGACTGCGAGGGTTCCCTCTCCTAGACAGCCCCATATCATTTCTGATGGTCTTAATTTCATCGTTTGTATAAAGATACAAAATATCGAGTGGGGTAATACTTAGTGCTTTCAGCCTTTCTGGGTCGAGAGTTTCTTTGTTTTCTATTTCAAAGTCTGTTCGAATGCGTTCTTCAACGTTAAGATCTGAGCTTGATAGTGACTCCAGAAGTTCTTTAAAGCCACTGACACTTAGGGCATTAAACTCATCCTCTTCAGAATTTTTAAGATGTTCGATCAAAACATCTATGCGGTCATGAAGTCGAGTGCCAATTCTGGGTATGTCGAGATCCATTTCATCAATCAGTTGCTTGATTCGTTCTTTTCTCTGATTTTGTGTTGCGTTGTCTGAATGAATGTCATTTAGCAGAATATTTCTGATTGAAAGTCCTGAGTGAGCGATGGTGGTGATTTTTTCTTTTCGGTCAACACCTCTAGTTTTGCAGCCATGATTTTTTAAGATGCTAGAGAGTTCCGCATCAGATAAAGAGCGAAGAATTCTAAGTACATATTTGTCGTGAATTTCTTTACCTAGCACCTCATGTAGGATATCTACAACCTCGTCAGCGACCATGACCTCTGAACGTCGGCGATTGATCATGATAATGCCGTTTTCCCTTAGATATTCGAGGGCGTCATCTATTCCAAGCTGTGGTATTGGATCGATTGAGTGTTCAATGGCATTAACCTCTTCTCTAGACAGACCTAGTCGTTGTGCAAGAACATTGAGTATGCTTCGCTCGTCTTCAGAAATCTTGGCTGTCCTATTTGATTTGAGGTCGTTCTCGAAGGCGGTTTTCATGCAATTGCGATAGATATCGAGTCGGTTTAGTCTATCAAAATCACCGAACTCACTGGTGGTAAGCTCTGCTAGAAGTTCCTGGCTCAATGTATCTATCTCTGCATATTCTTTGGCATAAAGACTCTCAATCCACGGTATGGTAGAGATACAGTTCCCATCCCTAGCTAAGATATTTATCAGTAGTGATGCCTGAGGGCCACCCGTCGCTACTTGTTCTACTACATGCTTTTTGAAGTGCTTTCTGACTAGATTGAATAGCTCTTTGATCTCATTGCCAGAGGCCGCTTTAAGCTGACCATCTATTTTATCCAATTGCTTGACCAACTCGGTGTCACTCTTGTTGTCTTGGCATAGCTTGTCTATGCAGTTGATGAACTTTGAGCGTTCAAATTGATTTGTATGATTTAAAACTTGGGTTAGTTTCATAGCGCGTCCAGCATTTAAACAAAATAGATAGCTTTGAATGTTAACGGTTTACACGACTGAGATGTGATTTTTGAGGCAAGAGTGACGATTATGTCACTGGTTTTATATTGGTTGTGTTTGGAAGTTTGAAGTCAGTCTTACAGAATAGGCCACTTTCGCCATTTATATATAAATATCCAAAAGTGGCTAAACCAAAGCTGCGCTTTGAAGAGAGTCGATTGTTTCATGAACGCAGTTCATGGGGTACTTCTTAGTAATTCTTAGCGAGTTTAAGAATTCTTAATACCAGTAAGAAACACGATACGATATGGTGATTATGATCACAGATTTTTTAGTAGATAGAAAAAATCTGTACAAATCACTACTCAAATTGAAATTTATTTCTATGTTTCAATACCATCAAGGCCGCGGTGTTAATGAGACATTTACGGTCTTATCTTAGTTGTTCTTTCTTGAGGATATAATCATGTTGATAAGCCAGGATCAACAAATAGGTTCGCGAAGCCTCAGTGAGTTACTTGATCATGTCGCTGACGTCATTCGTCGAAGTGTTCCTGGTCGGCATTGGGTTACTGCTGACGTTACCAGCGTGAATCGAAATCGTTCTGGTAATGTGTATTTGCAGTTAGCAGATAACGGTGATGGAGGGTCGGAGTCGCAAGCGCGTGCGGTTATTTGGTCAAATAGAACCTCTATTATTGATGCGTTTGAAAAGAGTACTCAAATGACCTTTACAGAAGGTTTGAGCATGCTTTGTTTAGTCGAAGTTCAGTTTCATACCAAGTATGGTCTCAACTTGACCATCGTCGATATCAATCCAAGCTACACGATTGGGGCATTTGAGCTAAAGTTACAGTCGATCCGCAACTGGCTAGCCGATAAAAGAGAAGCAGAGTTAAATCTACGCTTGATAACGCCTACGGAGTTTACAAGGGTTGCCGTCATTGCTCCGCAAAATGCCGCTGGGTTAAGTGACTTTCGCAGTGTGGCGCACTTGCTTGAACAGCACGACCTATGTCAGTTCGACTATTTCTACGCATCCTTTCAAGGAGAGGCGAGGGTAAGAACCATTGAGATGGCCTTTACTGAACTGGTTCAAAATGAACATGTGTATGATGCAGTGTGTGTTATTCGAGGCGGTGGTGATAAGGCTGGGCTTAACGAACTCAGCGAACCGAAACTGGCACGATTGGTTTGCCGTTGCCCATACCCTGTTTTCACAGGGATTGGGCACAGCACGGATTCTGTGATCCTCGATGAATTCGCTAATAAAGCCTTTGCGACGCCTACCAAGGTCATTGATCACATCAAACATAGCATAATCCAAAACCCGCAGTCTGTTAGTGCGAGTTATTCAACGCTTCAAAACATAGCGAAGTCGATATGTGAACAACAGCGTCAATCAATTACACACCAGAAAGAACGCATTGGTGCAGGACAGAGTGCCACATTAAGTTATTGGCGTAGTCAGGTTGAAGAGTTTGGTCAGCGGCTGTTTGAGCGAGCGCACAACCGAGTGAGAGAAAATGGAGACTCGGTAAATCGACAGTTCCAACATCTGAGTGCCAACGCAAACCAGAAACTAAATTCTTCACGTATGGGGCTTAATCGCCTCCAAGAGCAAGTGTATCACCAATCAAAAGGCGCGTTGAGTCGTGCCAAATCTGCCGCCCTTTCGGAGCAGCAGATTATGAAACAATCGAGTGTCGCTGTACTGATGCTGGCGAAGCAAAATGCTTTATCGGACTACAGGGACTTAAAGCAGTTAGCAGAACATCTGGTTCACAACCATAAACGAGACACTCGTCAACTTTGGCTCAACCTGAGCCAGTCTTCCAAAACCGCGATACATATTGCCAGTAATCAGACGGTTGCAGCCTCAAACTCATTGGTGATGTATGCGCGTATGCATGTACAGGGCCAGAAAAATCAGATCCAACAAGACAAGAATGTCCTCTTTGTAAACGCCAATAGGGCTTTGTCTATTCACCAAGATTTAGTCCGAAATGACAAGCGATTAATTGAGGCCTATGACCCTCAAAGAGCTTTAGAGCGAGGCTACGCACTGATGTGTGATGATGAAGGCCACGTAATTAAAAGCACTCAACAACTTGTAAATAATCAACAGTATACAGTCCAATTGCATGATGGCAGTGCGACGGTAACCAAACACTCTTTCCAGAAGGATGCGAAGAATGAACCAACAAACTAGCAGTTACATGGATAATTACTCACAGCTTAAATCAGCAGCAGAGGAGCTTTCTCAGCAAAACGTTCCAGATGTTGATCGCATCATCCCACTTGTAAAACAGGGAACAGAAGCCTACCAGCACTGCATGAGCCGTATTCAGCAAGTAGAAAAAATGCTGCAAGAGATAGAGCAGCAGGCGAGCTCTAGCCAGTAAAATGTAAACATACAGAGGTAAAGGCTACTAATGTCTTTACCTCTAATCAAAAATGGGAGTGCCATTGGGCTCTGATTGACGCAATCCTCGAATTATTTTTAAAGGCCTCCAGTATCTAATCCGCCAAGCACAGTCTTACAAGACCATTCTGAATTTCAATTCAACTGTAGACTGAGAAGCTGTGACTACACAATAAAAATTGATCTACATCAAGTAAATGTAATTTAATTTTATCGCATCCATTCGAACCAACTTTCACAAATATTGACTCAACTTGGTCGTAACTATCTGAATAATAGTGATTTTTACTGATTTTTTACTATTATAAATAATAATCTGTAATTCAATTATTATTTATAATATTTTCAATAAAATCAATGGCTTGAAGTGTTTGTTTCTTTAAGGTTACTATTTGTGTCGAAGGCAAAAACAATAATAAGAATACAACTATCACAACAATATAAAGGCTTTTTGCAATGACAAAATCAAACACAGAGATCCGTAACTTGAAGGAAGAGCTCGAGAAAGCGCAATCAAGATCGCGAGCCAGAAATCTAACGCTGGATAATTTTTACGAGAAGGTAAGTACGCTACAACAGAATTTGGATGACGTACTGTACAAGCATGATCAGCGAGGCATCGAGGCTAGTATTACAGTCTATACCAAGGTCGCTAGTGCCTATAATGGTGTGCCACAGGCCACATTCGTCGATTTAGTTCGGAACACTAAAGGCTGGAAATTGGTGGGCGTTCGTCGTGATACGGGGATTCCAGCAGATATCCAGATCCACAATCTAGATAAGTACAAGGAGCAAATTGCTTACAAAATCACTCGTGATAAACACAGGATAGTTTGTCCTGACATACAGGATTAATTAACAAAGCCCTATTCGTAGGGCATCAATTCAAAAGTTAAGGGGAATGCAACACTATGATTAATAGATAAAAAGGAACAATAATGATTCTCAATATAATAAAAAGAAACCGCAAATATTTCGCCGCAGAAACGGCAAGTAAACACAAATGTAAACTGCTTATTGATTCGAATTCTGAAAACTTAGAGCTTGGTGAACACTGCCTCGCAGTAGAAGATATCTCTGTACGATCTAAGTACGGAACCGACTTAATTTATAAACTTAGCGCTAGTGCGGAGGCTCAAGCAGAGCAGGGCATAGTGTCGCTCAAGTCAGATTACAACTCTCTGCTAGTCGAGGAATGCCATCGGTTAGATGGCGCATGGGACAAAGAGTAAAACGCATGGATATTTCCTGGTTTTGTCTCTGATGAGGTAGAAGAGTTGGACGAAATCTACAATAGCGCACCCATAACGGTAGAGATCACTGCAATCGAAGAAATTCGCGAATACGGCAAAGGCATTGAGTTTCTAGGTCGTCCACTTTGTAGAGCTTTTGGGCGTGATTCAGGTGCTCGTATTGATAACGATATTGCGCTCATATCTGGATATGCTACTTCGGGTGGTTCCAATAAGAATTGGGCGACTATCCTCAACGAAGACTCAGTCCTTCGTCTACAAGTACCTTCCGCGATCCTTGAGATACATCGAGACGATCGGTTTGACGTCAAGATAACCAAATAGACATATAAATTACTGGAAGCTGGCTGCATATAAGCAGTGCGGCTGGCTTCTCACACCACTAATAACTAAAAATAAAGGTAAATAAAATGAATAAACAGAAAATTACGCTAATCCGTGGTATCCCAGGTTCTGGCAAAACAACGATAGCTCACGAAATGGATGCGGCGCTTGTTGAAGCTGACCAGTTCTTCGTTAATAAAGATGGTGAATACCACCATGATCGCCGTTTTATCAAGGATGCGCATGAGTGGTGCCAAATGGAGATGAAGCGTTTGTTACTTGCTGGGAATGACGTTGTAGTTGCAAATACGTTTATCAAAAAGTGGGAAATTGTAGGCTATTTGAAGGCTGTCCAATCCCTAGGGTTGGATCTAGACATAGAAGTGCTAGAAGCGAAAGGTGAGTATGCAAACGTACATGGTGTTCCCGAAGACATTGTTTGCAGGATGAAGCGCCAATATGAACCATTTGCCTTAGAAGCCACAAAGTGCACTAAGCGCGCTAATGTTTCAGTAGTGATGTAAGGAACCACATGAAAACTATTGACTATTTTTACAATAAGCATATCCGCGCTGCTAGAAGTGCATCAAGAGGGCTTGCGGGGCTAGAACGGGCTAAAGCCATTTATCATTATTTTGAAGACGAAACCATCCATCCTCATGCTTGGTATACCTACCGAGAGGAAATGATGAATCGCTCTTCAGACCATCAGTTCCCAATTGACCTAATGAAGGAAATGGCGATGTTGACAGCGACTAACGAATACTTCGACTTGGATAGCCAAGATAACACGAACTAAAAGTATGAGCGGCTGCAATAGGGGGTAGCCGCTCATGACCAAAAGGAAAAAACCATGATAAATCTAATCAATACAAAAACTAACCAGACTCTAAAGATCTTTGAAGCAAAAGTAATAACCGACTTAGGCGTGATGGCCAAGGGATTGACTGAATTTGGATTTCAAGATGCAGTTAGCTTAGGAATGAAGCACTTCGTCTCGACGATTGATGGAATTTTGCAAGAAGGACTATTACTTGCCAGTGTCAGTCGGGTCAGTGACAAAGAACTCATTGAATATATGACTTCGAACGGAGATGACTGGGATCGTCATGAGGTCGATAACATCGTTCAGTTCCCTAGCTGATTACTTTTAGAACGAGTTTAGCCGTTAAGCTTCTAGAGGCCACTTTCTCTATTTATATACAAAAGAGTAAAAGTGGCCTCTTCTTTAGCCAAAGCTGCGCTTTGAACCAGTCGATTCATTCATGGGCGTAAGCCCATGGGATTCTAATCATTTCAATTTTCATTAAACTTAATACGCATACAGTGGCATTTGACTGATGGCTTGGATACTATGTTCTTGTATTGAAGAAGGAAATGATACATGGGAAGTCGTAAAATTGCCGTTCTGATTGATTCAGAGAACACGCCACATTCTAAATTGAGCTCTATCATCGAAGAGCTCTCAAGCTACGGACAAATCATCGTCAAGCGTGCATACGGTGACTTTTCGACTGAGCAACTCAAAAACTGGAAACAACCCCTCAATGAGCTTGCTATTCAAGCGAAGCAGCAATTTGCATACACAACAGGCAAAAACTCCACTGACGCGCTAATGATTATTGATGCTATGGATCTCCTTTACAGCCAACGGTTCGATGCTTTTGCGCTTATCTCAAGTGATAGTGATTTCACTAGCCTTGCAACAAGGCTGAGGGAGTCTGAAATGTTTGTGATAGGTGTCGGTAAGGCAATGACTCCAGCTTCGTTTAAAAATGCCTGTGATGATTTTGTCGCCATTGAAAACCTCAACGGAGATAAGCCACAGGAAGAGTCCCCGCAACCTCCTCAACAATCCACTCAAATCAATGGGGTAGAGAAAGAAATTTGGCAACTAATGCATCGCGCATGGCAAAACTATCGTGATGAATCTGGCTGGGCCAAACTAGGTGAAGTAGGGCAGTACCTTAAACGTTTAAAGCCAGATTTTGACCCGCGCAATTATGGCCTAAAGAAATTGTCGGACTTTTTCGACAAATTCCCTAATCGCTACTCTACACGTCAATCAAAGCAATCTGGTTTGGAATTTAGACTCGTGACCAAAGGCAGTAAGCAGTGAGAGCTACGTGATCGTGCTCACGGGAGCTGTAGCTCTGCAAGAAGGACTTTTAATTGCCAGCGACAGTCGGGTCTAAAGAACTCATTGAATATATGACATCGAACGGGGACGGCTGGGAGATTTATGAGGTCGACAACATTATTCAGTTCCCTGACTGACAATTTTAGAACCACTATCGCCGCTGAATTTCTACAGACCACTTTCTCTATTTATATATAAGAATAAAAGTGGCTTTTCCTTAAGCCAAAGCTGTGCTCTGAACGAGTCGATTGATTCATGGGCGTTAGCCCATGGAAACCTTGCTCATTTAACGTCATTAAATCTAATACGCATGCAGTGGCATTTGACTGGTGACTCGGATACTATGTCCTTGTATAGAAGAAGGAAATTGTACATGGGGAGTCGTAAAATTGCTGTTCTCATTGATTCTGATAACACGCCACGTTCTAAATTGAGTTCTTTCATCGAAGAGCTGCTAAGCTGCGGGCAAATCATCGTCAAGCGTGCATATGGCGATTTTTCGACTGAGTAACTTCAACCAAGGTTGTAAACATGCAAGACAAACATTTTGTTGATCTACTTAGAAAGCACTTACCAGAGTCAGAGCATAGATCGCTCGACAATATAGAGCGACAACTCTCAGAGCAGAATGCACTGGTTAATGTTGTCGTATTTGGCTCATACAATGCAGGTAAAAGCTCATTATTAAACTCACTGACAAATCATATCGAAAACGAATATTTTCCGACCGCTGATGTCCCTCAAACACGAGTGAATAAAACGTTTGAAACGGGCAACGTCTGTTTTATTGATACACCAGGACTTGATGTTAACGATGATGACACTCAGCAAGCTGAAATGGGGTCATTAAAAGGGGATATCGTTATTTTTGTTCATAAGTTAACGTCAGGCTCCCTTCAACAGCACGATTTAGATGCGATGAAATCGGTATATCAACAACATGGCGATTCAAACAGTGTGCTTTTCGTTGTGACAGCATGTGAAGGCACAAAACCTGACGACGACATTATCAAAGAGCTAGAATATCAAGTCGCTGCGCACTTATCTCCTGATATCAGCCTTTCACTGGTTTCAACTACGCTGTACAAACGTGGAGTCATGGAGAGCAAGCCTAAATTTGTCGAGTACAGCAATGTAGAGCAACTAAAACAAGAACTGAATAAAATGATTTCGTCGGTGACAGCTTCTTTGGACGTTAAGCGGACGAAAAAGCTTCATAGTCAATATGAAAGCTATCTTGGTGTAATCAAAGCACGAAGAGTGTTGCTAGAAAAAGAAAAACAACAGTACGCAGAACGAGAGAAGAAGTTCGTTGCAGCGGTGCAAAAGATTAAACAAGACATCAGCAAACAGTTAAAACAAATTCAAGCATTATAAATAAAGGCGGTAGTTATGTGGTGGTTAGCAGTCCCTGCTGTAGCAATTGTTGGTAAAGCGATTTATGACGCAGTAACAGAGGATGACTCTTCCTCTTCGTCGAGTTCTTCATCTAACTATGATGCGCAAAAAAAGAAAGAGCAGCAAAAAGCCGAACAAGAAGCAAAACAGTTAGCAAAGCGACAACAAAAGCAGCGATTAATTCGTCAGCTGTCTGAATATGGTACGAAACACTTTGGTGTTATTCGTGAAGAGTATCTCAAGACAGATACCAAGTTTTTAATCAAAAATATGATGAAACTAGAACAAATGACCGAGCGTCGTGTACACGATGTAGATTCAGCGCTAGTGTCCCTCAGAGCTGTGGCAGGTTCACCTGTTTCGTTAAAAAAAGAGTACGATAGCTCCAAGTTTGAGCATAACTTGTTGCGTGAGTTATCTATGCTAGAACAAGAACTAACTGACCGCCTAATTAAATAAAGCATAATAATGAACTTAGAAGCCCATCAACGTTTTTATAGTAAAACTTCAGCACTAGCTACTGAGCTAAAAGCCATTGAGAACCAGACGAAACAACAAGAGCAAGAGCTTATCAGAAAGATTCATCATGTTGTTTCGACTGTTAAAGCGGTTTCTCAGCTTAATGCTACTAACAACCCAGTAGAGAAGTTTATTCAGGTTAACTTTGAACAAATTCATGCTCATATGGCTATGTGGGAGAAGAAGGTCAATAGCTATCAGACTAACCTGGAGTTTCGAAAGGACTTCGGAGACTCGTTACTAGTATTTGTTTACGGCAAGGTAAAAGCGGGTAAAAGCTCGCTTGGTAATTTCATTGCGACAGGGCAATCTGACCCGACACCAGAGTGGTTAGAGTCCCTCGATGAAAAGCTACATAAGCCGCAGTTTTTTAAAGAGGCGCAAAATACCGAGTTTGGAGAAGTCATCGATTACAGCAAAGGCTTTGCTGTTGGCACTTCAGAAACCACCAGCTGTATTCAGGGCTTTCGAACTCCAGGCTTTACTTGGGTCGACTCCCCTGGGTTGCACTCTATCAATGGTGCAAATGGGGATCTTGCTAAACAATACTCAGATAGTGCCGACCTGATTGTTTATCCATGTAATAGCGCCCAGCCTGGCCGTCGAAGTGACTTCGAAGAATTGCGCAAGCTTATCTTAGCTAAGAAGCGCATCATGGTTCTGATTACACGGTGCAGTGAAGAGGAAGTCGTCGATTTCGATGAAGAAGGAGTGCCTATTACTGAGTTGGTAATGAAATCTGATAAGAACAGAGCAGACCAAGAACAGTACTTAAAACAGGAGCTGGACTTGCTGTGTGATGATCTAGGTGAATACATAGACACTTCGGCGCTGAGTATTTCAGTCCATTATGCGCAACATTATGGAAACTCTGCGGAAGCAATGAAACATTCTGGTATGCAAAACTTCTTTGACAATTTGAGTGCGCTTATTGAGTCGGAAGGTATTGAGTTAAAGAAGCAGGTGCCACAAAAAAACTTACACGCGTTGTACAGCTTATTGGTATCAGAGGATTCTGAATTGAGCGTCGCAAAGATTGATGAACAAGTTTCGACTGCGCTGAATGCGATAGAGAAAAGCGTCGCTGCACTAAAGTTTGACACCAAGAAAGTTCAAGCAGAAATTGCGTTCGAATTCTCCTTTATGCTTGATGAGCTTGTTGATAAACACGCCGCAACTAAAGATACCAAAGCACTTAACCAAGAATTCAGCACATTTATAGATAACTTGATTAGCGAGCGCTACGATCCTGTTTTAGACAAGCATTGCAGCGAGGCTCTCGGGAACTTAAAAGGGTTAACCACTGCCATTGCCGAACAGGGCGGTATTGCTTTTGAAGATGTAGAACGAGAAATAGAGATTAACTACACCAAAAAATACCAAGCTGCTGGCTCAGGTATAGGTGCTGTCGTTGGAGGCGCAATTGGCTTTTTTGCTGGAGGCCCTGTTGGGATGTCTATCGGAGCAACAGCAGGTAGCATGGTCGGGGGAGAAGCAGCGAAGCTCGTTGATGCTAAAGGCGAAGAAAAGGTTGTTGTTGGAGACAATAGGGAGCAGGTTAAAGCTTCACTATATGAGCGCGGAGAATCTTTAATTGCAGGTAAGTTGTCCCAGTTAGAAACGGCTGCGCTTAATCAGGTTTTTACCCCTATAAAGAAATCGTTTACCCATATCAGCGATGAAACGAGTAACTTAAAACAATTTATAAGTGAGCAACATAATGTTTGAGCAATTTGAAAAAATTAGAGTGGTGTTTGAAGACCGAAAGCCGCTGCTAAAATCATATATTGATGATCAAACTGTCGAATCTTTTGCGTCTAACTTGCTAGAACGTATGGAGAATGGCCGTCCAGTAGTGATGGTTTACGGTGTATATAATGCAGGTAAGAGTACGCTAATTAATGCGCTCGTAGGGAAAGAAGTTGCGGAGTACGCAGATATTCCTAAAACAGCACTTGTCTCTAGCTACAAAGTAGGTGATGTCGAGATCCTTGATACTCCAGGAATTGACGCCCCTATTGAACATGAAGAAGTCAGTCGTGATCAGCTATTACGATCAGATGCGGTTATTTTTGTACTGAGTAGTGGTGGTGTTGTCGATGAAGAGCAGACTTATATTGAAATAAAGAAGATTCTTGAAGTAGGTAAGCCACTAATTATTGTAATCAACAATAAAACCAACCAAAAAGACGGCGATCTTGACCTACTTGCGATAAAAGACCAGTTTAAACAGAATATTTATAAGTACTGCGGGACTGATGAGTTCTTGCTTGAAAAGCTAGATAGAGTAGAAGATTACCTTGTTAACGCTAAGCTTGGTATGCGCGGCAAGATAGAAGACAAGCCTAAAATGGTAGAGTTTAGCCAAGTACCAAAACTTGAGAAAGCCGTTAGTCGTCTTTTTGATCGCACAGATAGCGTCCAAATTGCAAAGACACTTAGTTACGAGTTGAATGAGCTTCTTGAATCGGGAAAAGAAGCTGCGGCTTTGAAAGTAGATAATGCTGAGCTGGAAAGGCTAGCCGCTTGGATTACAATGGCTAATGATCTTAAAGACGTATTAGAAGATAAAGTCAAAACAAAAGCACTTAAAGGTAAACCAGCACTCTCGGATACAATTATGAACTTGGTGCTTGCAGAAAGACCTCAAGAGGCTAACGAACATGTAGAAGCTTGGTACCAAGAAAATATCGAATATTATCAACATCAGCTATCGAGAACCCTAAAGCAACTAGATATGGAGGCTGGAGAGCTAGTCAAAATTTTTGCCAACTCGCCTGCTATGTCTGAATACTTTACTAGCACATCTAATGAGGCAGAGAAGAATGATGGCGATGGTATTATTTCGCTTCTGTCTGGCTTTGCAGATATAGGAATAAAAGGTAAAGACTTTGTTGTGGATGATATAGCGAAGGAGGGGATTATGTTTGCTCTAAAAAAAGGTAAATCTCTCGCTCCTGAACTATTTAGAGGGATTGGGCAAAAGACAATGGAAAAAATGGCAAGCAAGGTTGTACCATTCGTTGGCCCTGCCATAGATCTACTAAGTGCAGCATACAGTTTCTATAGAGGTCAAAAAGAAGCTGAACGCCAAATGCAGCAAGAGCGGCAGAGAGTTGAAACAATCAAAACCAATACCAACAAGCTGGTAGATGAACTTTTAGAAAGTCTGAATGAGGTTCTCGAAGAGAACATAGTAGATACATTTATGCCGATTATTAGGCCTCTAGAAACCAATCTAGAGCTTCTATCTCAGCAACATGGTGGTGTTGAATCTGATATTCGTGCATTTAGCAGGAGCCAAGAGGCATTAAAAAGTATTCGCTAAGCTAAGGTAACGATTAGGTAAGGGTCTTATTTAACTGTCCTAATTCAGAGCTCTCTACTCATTGGAGTAGAGAGTTTTTTCATTTTATACATTTATAAGTGAACTTACGTGTTACGTAGTTCCAAGAGGGCATCCTCCTGAATTGTGTAAAGTCTTTATTTTAAAATACTTTGAGGAAAAACCTTCACACTGCCAAAAATCAACAGGTTAGTTTAACTACAGTTGATAACTGGCAAGTCTTGCCATTTAGTTGTGTAGTGGGGCGTTAACATCTCACGCCGCATGCCCCATTTCTGCGCTATTCCTTGTGCTCCCAGAAATAAGGTGTCAGAACCATAACGTTGGTTCAACGAATCATAAACAGACATGAGTTTTGGGTCGTTGGGCATGGGGTTAAATAGATCTGACTGCTCGTTCTTCCCATCAGTTAAATCCAACAACCCGACGCCAATTTTGTAAAAGCGAACATCTTCACAAAATAGTTCTTCTGCGAGTAAAGTGGCAGCTTTGGTGATCTGTGTGACATCTGAAGTAGCGTAGGCAAACCTATGTATCGCTCTACGCGTTACAGCCTTCTCATCGAAGGGGGAGCTATTGGCGAAGCATAACATCACTTTACACAAACTATTTTGCTGACGAGCCTTTGAAGAGGCTATATTCGCATGCTTTGCCAAAGCCTGGCGTAATGATTCCAAGTCGGTAATGCGCTGACCTGCGCTTCTCGTAGAATAGATTTGTTTTTTGTCTGCCCTTGATTGATCCCAAACTTTACATGGTTGGCCATTGAGTTCACGGATAGTGCGTTCGATTTCGACGTTAAACTCTTTACGAGCTAATGCTGGTGGATAGTCAGCGAGTTCTAAAGCTGTATTGATGCCCATAAACTTCAAACGAGCTTGTATTTTTTTACCTATGCCCCAGATGTCACCTGCACCGAGCTGCGACAGTATGGTTCTGCGCTCTTGCTCGCTATCGAGAACACAGACTCCGTTATACCCTTGTATTTTCTTAGCGGCATGGTTAGCGATTTTTGCTAGTGTAAGAGTTGGGCCAAAGCCAACACAAACGGGTAAGCGACATTCTCGCCACACAGCTCGTCTCAGCTTCATTCCATGCGTTTTCAAGCATGGAATGGCAGGGTAACAACGTTCGAATGATAGGAAAGATTCATCGATACTGTAGATGTGTTGCTCTGGAGCGAATCGACCAATTACTTGCATCATTTTGGACGATAGGTCGGCGTACAATTCGTAATTGGATGATAAGGAAATAACTCCTTTCTGCTCGCAAAGTGCTTTAACTTGAAAGAATGGTTTGAACTTCTCTATGCCCGCTTCTTTGGCTTGTCGATTTGCAGCCACTACGCACCCGTCGTTGTTAGAAAGAACAACTATGGGCTTACCTCGCCAGTCGGGACGGAAAACTTGCTCAGCACTACAATAAAATGAGTTCGCATCGACTAGGGCATACATCATTTTGTTCTCAGCAGGTGACTTGGTCTGTGACAACGTATCGATCGGATGACCACACCTTCTAACGAGAAAGAATCACATTCGGTAATCAGGGTTGGTTGATACTTATCGTTTGCTGAAAGCAATAACTTGCGATGAATATCAATCTGCTTACATATGAATTCACCATTAAGGTTCGCAACAACGACGTCATTCTGTTTTACATCGACGTGTCGATCTACGATAAGCAAATCTTGGTCAAATATACCTAACCCTTGCATGGAATCACCACATGCTCTTCCGATGAAAGTTGCACTCGGGTGCTCGACTAAAAGCTCATCGAGATCGAGAGATAGTTGACTGTACTCGGTAGCTGGCGACTCAAATCCAGTGATGCCAGCATGTGCGCTGATTGGGATAACTTTCATAAATGATACTGTATAAATAGACAGTATCATTTTGGTGTCAAAAAGTCATTTTGGCAAGTCGGTGTGAACTGTTTGCCTACTATCTCAGCAAATTTAATTTGGCGATTTGAAGGTTTGTTTCTATGTTTCTGATAATCGGAATTTTATGAGGACAAACGTTGTGATGGAATTAGATCAAAGGCGACTTATAGTGGTTAAGAACTTGCTTAATAAGCTCGAGTTTTACACTGATGAGGTGGTTGAAGAGGGGAATCGAAAAGGGTTGTGTATAGATATAAACGGCTGGCACCTTTACCCAGTATTTCAGTTTGATGAAAACATGGAATTACAAAATCGACTAAAGAGACGTCTCGATGATTTAAGAACAGGCCGAGATGACATTGATGTCCTGTACTGGCTATTTGCTGAGAAAACCGTGCTGATGTGCAAAGCGGTTGCGCCTTACCAGTTGGTAGAGAAAGCTTTGGGTAATGGTGATCTAAAAATTTACAATGCTTTAGTTTCGGCAGAAGCTAGCCAGAGTGAATATCTGACCGCTCGTCCTATTGATTTACTTGATAGAGACGAATTCGACGTATTTGTCGATGATTGGAAGATAGGAGACTATCGAATGATCCCAAGGAAAGAGGTTAAGGGCATTTCGGATTGATGAAGCTGAAGTAGAAAACATCAAGGCGTGACTTTGATGTTATGGGGTAGCTGCTGGCTCAGCCTGAGTTAATGTAATTACTCGGTGGTGGATGGTGCCATAGAAATTATAGTACTTTTGTTCATGTTTAACTGAAAAGAACTCCCATTCGGCTCTGACAACAGTTTCTTGTAACGAGAGGTCAAAGCCTGCTCGTTACAAATGTCTCAACATCATAGAATTGATCACCAAAAAGGAGTCAGACGACTCTTCTCTATCAAGAAATCAATTAACACTCTTACTCGTCGTGCTTTTTGGCTGTGTTGAGGATAAAAAAGATAGAACCCAGGGTAGGATATCCAATAAGTAGGAAGTACGGGTTGCAATCGTTTTTCATCGAATTTCTCTTTAACTAATGGGGCAATAATACGACCAATCCCCAACCCCTTTTCAGCTGCATCAACCACGGCGTAGGTGTCATTGACGATTAATGAGACTGGCATGTCAATCGTTATGGTCTCTTGGTTCTGCTGTAGTTTTAAAGGTCGCAATTCATTAGAGGTTGAAAAACGATATTGGATTAGACGGTGGTGATATAAATCACTCGGAGTGTTAGGGAGACCATATCGTTTGATGTAATCCTCTGAAGCAAACATTGCTTCTTGAGTAGTAGGCGTCAACTGACGAGCGACCATTTCTTGCTCAACTTTGTCACCAAAACGTATGCCAATATCATACCCCTCCTTAATGATGTTTAATGTCGCATCAGACACATTGATCTCAAGTTGAATATCGGGATAACGATGACAGAATTCAGCATAGATTGGCTGTAAAAAAAACTGAAATACGAAGCGGGGTAAAGTAATCCTGACCTTGCCTGAAGGTGCGTCTCCCAAATCTTTAATACTCTCTAATGCATAGTCTAAGTTAGTTATGGCTGACGTTGTTCGCTGCAGCAGTAGTCGCCCTGCTTCCGTCAACTCAACACGTCGCGTACTGCGCGTGAATAAGGGCAACCCCAAATGACCTTCTAATTGCTTTAGTGCGTAGCTTACCGACGGTGGCGCCATTTCCAGCTTACGTGCAGCACTTCGAATACTGCCTTCACTCGCTATGGTTTGAAATATTGTGAGTTGACTGTAAGTCGAGCCTTTCATACTGATATTCTGCTTATCTCTACTGTTAGATACAGACTAACAGTCTAATACATATTCTTGGTCTACAAAATACCAGCAACGAAACTTAGACTGAACTCGTTAGCAAATGGTTTAAGCGTTAGGAGATAGCAATGTATAAAGCATACGCAGCAAACGGTGCAGGCCAACCTCTTACAGCTGTTGAGCGAGAATTGCCTGAATTACAGCAAAATCAGGTTGTTATTGATGTTCAATACTGTGGTGTGTGCCACTCAGATTTAAGCATGCTTGATAATGAGTGGGGACTGAGTCAGTTTCCACTCGTACCAGGGCATGAAGTCGTTGGTAAAGTTTCAGCTGTTGGAGTTAAGGTTCACAACATTGAAGTAGGACAAACAGTTGGTTTAGGTTGGAATAGTGACTACTGTCATACCTGTTCTGATTGCATGTCTGGTGATCACAATCTTTGTGGTGATGCTGAGATCACGATGATGGGACGTGACGGAGGATTTGCAGAAAAAGTTGTCGCTGATGCATCTGCGGTTATGCCAATACCATCAAAACTCGATCCTAAAGCCGCAGGCCCACTATTATGTGCAGGAATTACCGTATTTAACCCTCTTGTTCAGTTCGATATTAAACCAACAGATAAAGTTGCAGTCATTGGTATTGGTGGCTTGGGGCATCTCGCAATCCAGTTTATGAAAGCATGGGGTTGTGAAGTCACCGCTTTTACCAGTTCTGAAGAAAAGAAAAAAGAAGCAATGGAATTCGGTGCCTCTGACACAATTAACTCCCGTGATCCCGAAGATATTGCCAAAGCAGCGAATCGTTTTGATTACATCATATCTACGGTAGGTGCAAAGCTTGATTGGAACTTATATATCTCAACACTGAAAGCGAAAGGTCGCTTACATTTTGTTGGTGCAACAACAGATCCTCTAGATATTTCAGTTATTCCAATGATTTTTGGTCAAAAAACGATCTCAGCGTCTCCTGTAGGTAGCCCCGTTAATATCAAAAGAATGCTTGATTTCGCTGCTCATCACGATATCAAGCCAGCTATCGAATTGTATAAATTTGATGATATCAATGAAGCGATCGAACGAGTGAAAAGTGGGAAGGCGCGTTACCGTGTCGTACTTGAACGCTAGTTAAACTATTGAGTAACTGAAGTTATTTGAGGAAATGAACATGACAAATCCAACACTTCCAAAAGGTCAATTATTTATTAACGGGCAATGGCGTGATGCTGCTGATGGTGCGACTTCACCGACATTTAATCCTGCCAATGAACTCGAAATCATGCGTGTCGCACAAGCCACATTAGACGATGTAGATGATGCTGTAGACTCAGCATACGACGCTTTTGAAAATGGTGAGTGGCGCAAAATGGGGCCACACCATAGAGCTCGAGTATTAAACAAAATCGGTGATTTAATTGAAGAGAATGCGGATGAACTTGCCGCTCTCGAGTCAATGGATATGGGAAAACCGTTGGCTTTCGCTCGTCATTTCGATATTCAGTTTATCGCTGACTTATTCCACTTCTATGCAGGTGTTGCAAGTGGTCAATTGGGTGGCGCTACGCGTCAAGTTACCCCTTCAGAAAGTGGGCATATGCCACTAGCGTATACTCGCAAAGAGCCACTAGGCGTTATTGCGGCAATTACGCCGTTTAACTTTCCGATGATTCTATCTTGTACCAAAATTGCACCAGCACTTGCCGCAGGTAATACTTTTGTTCACAAGCCAGCGTCTGCCACGCCATTGACGGCTCTTAGAATGGCTCAGCTTTTTAAAGATGCAGGATTACCTGATGGGACGTTTAATGTTGTGACAGGCTCTGGCCGTACAGTTGGAAATGCTCTAGTAGAGCATCCCAAAGTGAAGAAGATTGCATTCACTGGCTCAACAGAAGTAGGGAAAGGCATTCTTAAGCAAAGCGCAGAATCACTAAAGAAAGTGACCTTAGAGCTAGGCGGGAAGTCAGCACATCTTATTTTTGAAGATGCAGACATCAAACAAGCAGCGCAACATGCGTGCATTGCTGCTTTCTTCAATAAAGGTGAGTTCTGCATGGCAGGTACTCGTTTGTTAGTTCAGCGCAGTGTATATGATGAAGTTCTTGCAGAGCTAGTTGAAGCTACGAAAGGGCTTGTTATCGGTGACCCACTAGATATTGCGACTACATTTGGCCCACAAGTTGATGCTGCGGCTCGCGATAATTGCGCGAAATACGTTGATATTGCACTAGAAGATGGTGCTCGTTTGGTCATGGGTGGTAAACCGATGACTGTTGATGGCAAAGGATATTACTTTGAACCGACAATTCTTGCTGATGTAGATAACAAGTCTCGCGTTGCTCAAGAAGAAATTTTTGGGCCTGTACTGGCTGTGTCATACCATTTGACACAGAAGAAGAGGCCATTGCATTAGCCAACGATTCTGAATATGGATTGGCGGCAGGCGTTCAAACTCAAAACTTAGGTCGAGCACACCGTGTTGCTAACGCAATGGAAGCAGGAATGGTATGGATAAACACCTGGGGACAGTTCGATAGTGCTTTACCGTTTGGTGGATATAAAGCATCTGGTATTGGGCGTGAAATGGGCATTGAGGCTATGGAGTCTTATACACAAAACAAATCAATCTACGCTTCTATTGACTAAGCCAGTCAATTAACTATTAGCAGCTCAAGATGTTGTTTGAGCTGCTTTTTCTGTCTGTATAATGAAAAAGTTCGGAATAAGGCAAAAATATATGGTTGGTAAGAGTGAGTTAGAACATTTTTTTGAGACTGAGTTTCCTCAAGCGGACTTCCTGATAGAGCATGTTAGTGAAGAAAAAGTGGTCATCAAGAAGGTAATTAACAAACAACATGTTCGCCCTGGGAACACAATCTCAGGCCCAACATTGATGGAAGTTGCTGATGCTGCCCTTTATGTTGCTGTCTTATCTAAAAGTAATCTCTCAAAGATGGCTTTAACATCAGGTATTAATATTAACTTTTTGAGAAAACCAGAAGCAAGCCAAAACATTGTAGCTGAATGCAGCATTCTGAAGCTCAGCCCAAAAAGTGCATACGGTGAAGTATCGATATATTCGGAAGAGAGCAGAGTACTGGTTGCACGAGCAACGGGGACATATATCATCCCTAGCGTGCAGTAAGTTCAATTCGAGGGAGATTGTTTCGTATCAGATCTAAATCGAGATAGTTATTTCTGGCAGCTTGGACTCGATTTTGCTCCAAAGCGTGTTGTACTAAAAATCGAGTCACATTAAACGGGACTCGATTGTTGTAATTTAGAATGCCGTATGGTGGTTGCTAGTTAAGCCTTCAAAGGGCAAAACTCACTTGGCTTTTTTCCCTGTTTTAACGTTTCTTCCCCTTAACGCTTCAAAGATTGCTCTAACGCGAGATGTGGTGTTGGAAGTAGCGTTCTCTGAAAGCGGCGTCAATAAGCTTTCATTGCAATTACTGAAACGGGCTAAGCAGTCTTGTTCGAACTTTGACTGCTTCTCAAGCTTATCTAGGCCTCCAATCATTCGGCCCATGTCATACTTGTTATCCATAAACTGGGCAATCTCGTCATTTTGATACTTCTCTACATTGAAGCTTTTGCAGCCGTACCCCATATTCGCCAGTATTGATTCTAGACGAGCCAGAGCTTGTTGAATGTCTTCGGCTTCATCCGCTTTTAGTTCTAATCCTCTTGACTCAATAGTGCGACTGCCATCAACACGCTCTATCTGGCCAATGGTTTCACACAAATGGTGGATAGGGGACGCAAATTGATGGACGTTATCGCCGTTTTCGAGAGTAACAGTTCCTCGTTCAATGTTTGCCACGCGTTCGAGGTTTTCTTTGACTGCTAGTTTGAGATACACCTGAATTTTCTCGAAGTAGCTGTCTTTTAGAGACATGATGTGCGGTTGAAAGTGCTCTGTGGCGTATCTACGCTCTATGTCGTACTTTGAGTTTGGTATTTTAGTAGCGGTATCAAGTGGGATCTGGAAGATAACCTCAGATGAGACAACAGAGTCTCTATCAATAACAGTGCCTCTTACGGATATAGACTTACCATTATCACGTGGTAGACGCAATTGATACCATACCTTAATGTTTGCAGTATTTGCGTTTTCTTCTCTCATATCGGAAATGATTTTATTTGCTTCAATTACACTGAGCATAAGTTGTCCTTTTTATTATATTTATTAGTAAGGTTATTTAAATAGTAAATTCTTATTTTTATCTATGCAATAAAAAGTTATTTGACATATTTTTATTATTGAATATGAATTCGTAGATGTTTTTATTCTTTGATTGTTAAATTAATGATTACTCTGTATTAGTTTGTTTGGTAATTGATTTATTGATATTTGAAAAATAATTTTAGTCAACTTATTATTCTGATTAGGAGCCATAGTAAGTTGACTAAAATTAGTCAGCTAGAGCTTACTTTTTAAGGTTAGATCTAGCCCTTGCTCCTTGCACATCTCTAAGTAGCGTTCGATATGTCCGCTTGCGTTTGCATCTTGTATAGCATTTAGAATTTGGGGGATGGTGTGGATGGTATGTAGTCCGTTATCGCGCCTTAAATGGAAGTCTTGTTGCTCTTTGTAGTCTCCCAGATGGCTTTCTGCATCAATAGAAGGGGAACCAAAGCCCAACATATGCAGCAATGATTCAATGAACTCAATCAATAGCTCTGCCAGATGTTGATTGACCAATGCAGAGTATTCATCACGAGTCATTTTGGGAGAATTGAACCAAGATTTGCTGTAGCGTTCCTTATGCCATTTTTGATTGATTCTTACCCTGAAAACAAAGCCATGAAGCTTGGGATCGTATTCCCTCGAACCACCCTCGTTGTATAGTTGAAGGTAAGTGCGGAGGCGTGAGTACTTGAGAGCTTTATTGATTTTTGTGAAGTCTTTGGCTCTGAAGCGAAGCACCACATTACAGTGGCGGTCATCATGACTCAGAAGATGACCGTGCTCATTCTCTATCGTCTGGATTGGGTCTTTGACAATGGCATAAGCACGCTTAGATTCAAGAATATTTAACTGTTTAAGGCTTTGACTGTCACTTTCGGTCATTGTAAATCGATCGTTATTCAGCAGGTTTTTTAGGGAATATGCGTTGCCGTGTCCCATCTTTGAAGAAGGAAAGTACAAGGCTGGCCTGTTAGTCTTGTTTCGTGATTTATTGGGCTTACTCAAACGATAGGACATCCCGTTGGGTAGCTTGTCTGTTTGAGATTTGTAACTAAGCCTAACTTGAACACCAACAGCTTCTAGTTGCTCGACGAAAATTGGAAGAGTCGGCGTGACATCTAGTAGTCTGTTTTGCTCAAGTACAAAGTCTAATTTGCGTCGTATTTGGGCTTTATCACCGCCTTTAGTTTTCTTTTTAGGAGCGATGTTAATGGGCTTTAATTTTTTGCTCTCATCAATTTCATTAAGCATATTGTCTGGATTGACAACACTTCTAAGGCCGAACTCCTCTTCAATTTCTCGCATGACTTTCGTGGCTTTAGGGTGGTTTTGCCATTCGTTAACGACTTTCTTTGTTTTGACATCGATGGCTCCGCAGTTGATGTGGATATGGCTATGGTCAGTGTCATTGTGAATAAACACAACATATTTTGTGTTTTGAAGTCCCATCCTACGCATATACTTCTTCACGAGCTTGCGCCATTGTTTATGGCTAAGCTGCTCGCCTTTCTGAAGAGATATCATTCGGTGGCTGGTGGGTTTCTGCATTCCAGTCTTGCTTTTATAATTTGCTATCTCACG
>NZ_JAWOVC010000022.1:0-58660 GCF_033339735.1 Vibrio sp. 2033 | reverse complement strand
TGAGTAGTTTTACAGGCAAAGCCGAAACGGATGATAACCACCTACTGAAGTAGGTGGTTTAGGGCTGAAAACAAAAAGCCTGCAACTAAGCAGGCTTTATTGTGGGGGGAGGGAGGGGAGCTGTTAGCCAACTTGAGAAAGATTAACCACTTTCTGTTGTAGCTTTTTCTTTAAATAGTCCGTTAAGGCCTGTTTTTCTTCCTCGTTCATGTAAAGACCAAGCTTAGTACGGCGCCATAAAATGTCTTCATCGGTCATTGCCATTTCATGGTTCATTAAGTAATCGATCTCACGTTGGTAAACACCACCTGCTTGTGCCGAGAACGTTTGTCCTAAGTCAGCTTCACTTGTTGTGCCTTCCATTAAGTTCCAGGTTTGGGTACCAAACTGTGTGACATAACGAAGAATCAATGCTTCTGGCGCCCAAGTGTATTTAGCGTGAATTTGTTTAGCTAATTGTTCACGACTACAGCTGAAGTTACCACCAGGAAGGGTTTGGTTGGCCGTCCAGTCTTTACCCATTTCAGGTAGGAACGGAGCAAGTTTCTTCATTGCTGCTTCACCTAACTTACGGTAGGTCGTTAACTTACCACCAAAAACAGAAAGCAGAGGTGCATGGTCGTATTCCGCATCGAGCTCTAGCGTGTAGTCTCGTGTGATTGCTTGCGGAGAGTCAGATTCATCGTCACATAAAGGACGAACACCACTGTATGTCCAAACTACATCTTCGCGAGTCAACTGGTGGACAAAGTGTTGGTTTACGATATCAATGAGGTAATCGACTTCGTCATCTGAGATCGACACTTCACGTGGGTCACCTTTGTATTCCACATCTGTTGTACCAATGATTGAAAACTTATCTAAGTAAGGAATCATAAATACGATGCGATTGTCTTTGTTTTGAAGGATGTAGGCTTGCGGTTCGTTGTGGATACGAGGAACAACGATGTGCGAGCCTTTGATTAAGCGAATGTTACGAGGAGAGGCTTGCTCTAATCCATCATCAAAGAACTGTTTTACCCAAGGACCCGCAGCATTGACTAACGCTTTCGCTTTACGTTCGAAACGTTGGTCTGTCATCACATCGTGAATAGTAACGTGCCAGATACCACCTTCACGGTGTGCTTTTTCCACGCGGCAGTAGTTACGCACTTCAGCATGGTTTTCGCGAGCCGCAAGAACGTTCAGTAATACTAAACGTGCATCATCAACCCAACAGTCAGAGTATTCGAAACCCGTTTTCATTTCTGGTTTTAGCAAGCCAGATTTCGCAAGGTTGACGGTTTTACTGCCTTGCAGCGTCGTACGTTTACCCAAGTTATCGTAAAGGAAAAGGCCACAACGAATCATCCAAGCTGGGCGTAGGAATGGGCGATGCGGTAAACGGAAACGCATTGGTAGTGCGACGTGTGGTGCTTTACGAAGAATAACCTCACGTTCTGCGAGCGCTTCCGAAACCAAACGAAACTCGTAGTGTTCAAGGTAGCGTAAACCGCCGTGGATCAGTTTAGAACTTGCCGAAGAAGTAGCGGACGCGAAGTCACTTGCTTCGTATAAGCCAACACTCAAACCGCGGCCAGCTGCGTCTGCCGCAATACCAGCCCCGTTTATGCCGCCACCAATTACGATCAAGTCTAAGGTAGTGGATGAGCTAGTAGTGGAAGCATTTTTTTGTATACTCATAAATTTGACCTCTTGGTGAGCGAACGAGCATTTTGGAACATGATCTAATCCTAGCTTAGGTTTCGTTTGTGATCATCTATTATTTTCGTTTGTGAGCGTTTTGTGTGATTTAGGCACAAAAAAACCTCTGCCTAATTAAGACAGAGGTCATTTGAGAGGCAAATTAATGATTGAAACTACTCGTTTTCGAAGTTTGTCTCGTTCGCTTCAACGACTTCAAGTGGAATTGAAGCTTCTTTTAAAATCGACAAGATTTCTTCTGGTGGCTGCTTGTTGGTAAAGATCATGTTGAGCTGAGCGATATTGCCTAGCTTCACCATGGCATTGCGCCCGAACTTGGTGTGGTCGACGGCAAGAAATACACTGCGGCTGTTGTCAATGATCGCTTGTTTGACTCTTACTTCGTGGTAATCAAAGTCTAATAGCGAGCCATCAAAGTCGATACCACTGATGCCAAGAATGCCAAAGTCGAGACGGAACTGTTTAACGAAGTCGAGAGTGGCTTCTCCAACAATGCCGCCGTCTCTGCTGCGGACTTCTCCACCCGCTAAGATGACTTTGATTTCAGGGTTAGGGAAAAGAATGGTCGCAACATTGATGTTGTTGGTGACAACACGCAACTGTTTATGGTTTTTATTGAGCGCTCGCGCAACTGCTTCTGGTGTGGTGCCAATATCGATGAATAGTGTGGCACCATCTGGAATGTGTTTGACTACCTCGTCTGCAATGACATCTTTTTCATTGAAGTTGAGCGCTTTACGCGTGTTGTAAGATGTGTTTTCAGAACTGAGAGGGATGGTTGCACCACCGTGATAACGACGAATTTTGTTGTCGTCGGCGAGTTCATTGAGATCGCGTCGGATGGTTTGTGGGCTGACATTGAATCTTTCTACCAACTCATCCGTGCTGACATAGCCTTGTTTTTTCACCAACTCAACAATCTGTTGGTGTCGAGGTATTTGCTTCACTTACCACTCCCTTGTGCATTGGTAACGGCCAATGCTTCAAATTCGAAGCTCTATTGTGCTCGAATTTGCGCGTTGTGAGAAGTAAGCGAGTTCAGGAATCGGGGATAAAGCGCAAAAAGAGCGCACAAATGGCGCTCTTTTTTTCTTATGGAGATGAGATTAATCTTCTTCGTCGTGAAGTTCAGACCAGGTTTGTGCACATTTCACTGCACGTTTCCAGCCCTTGTAACGACGATTGCGTTTTTCTTCATCATCGTGTGGCTCAAAGGTGCGGTCAAGTACCGCTTTATTCTGCAACTCATCAATGCTATCCCAGTAACCAACCGCAAGGCCGGCAAGGTAGGCTGCACCAAGAGCGGTAACCTCAGTTACTTGAGGGCGGTGTACTTCTGTGTTCAATACATCGGATTGGAATTGCATGAGGAAGTTGTTCGCTACTGCACCACCATCGACGCGAAGGTTCGCAAGCTTAATGCCTGAGTCAGCTTGCATCGCATCCAGTACGTCACGAGTTTGATAAGCGATGCCTTCCAATGTTGCACGGATGATATGGTTTGAATTCACACCGCGAGTAAGGCCGACAATCGTGCCACGTGCGTAGGCATCCCAGTATGGAGCGCCTAAACCAGTAAATGCAGGCACGACATAAACGCCGTTTGATGTATCCACTTTGGTTGCGAAGTATTCAGAGTCTTCTGCGCCGTTTAGGATTTTTAATTCATCACGTAGCCATTGGATAGAAGCACCACCCATGAATACGGCACCTTCAAGTGCATAAGCTGGTTCGCCTGCAGGACCACAAGCCAAAGTTGTTAGAAGACCATGTGTCGAAGTGACTTTTTCTTGGCCCGTATTCATTAGCAAGAAACAACCCGTACCGTAAGTGTTTTTCGCTTGACCCGCTTCAACACACATTTGGCCGTAAAGCGCCGCTTGTTGGTCACCTGCGATTCCAGAAATAGGAATACGAGTACCGCCTTTACCACCAATGTTGGTTTTACCGTAAATTTCCGATGAGCGCTTCACTTCTGGCATCATAGATGCTGGGATGCCAAGCTCATCTAACATTTTTTGATCCCAACATAGATCGTTGATGTTAAACAGCATGGTACGTGATGCGTTGGTGTAGTCGGTTACGTGGACGCGACCTTGAGTCATCTTCCAAACTAACCAAGTATCGACAGTACCAAACAACAGCTTGCCTGCTTCTGCGTCTTCTCGTGCACCTTCAACATTGTCCAGAATCCATTTAACTTTGGTACCTGAGAAGTAAGGGTCAAGCACCAAACCAGTGTTGTCACGTACATAGTTTTCGAGACCGCGTGCTTTTAAATCTTCACAGATATCAGCAGTACGGCGACATTGCCATACAATCGCATTGTAAACGGGTTTACCTGTTTCTTTGTTCCAGACGATAGTCGTTTCACGCTGGTTAGTAATACCGATAGCCGCTAATTGGTCGCTACGGATGCCAGACTTAGCTAGAGCTTCTACTAAGGTAGAGCTTTGTGTTGCCCAGATCTCCATTGGATCATGTTCAACCCAACCAGCTTCTGGATAAATCTGAGTAAATTCGCGTTGCGCGACGCTTACGATGTTCGCATCATGATCAAGAATCACTGCGCGAGAGCTTGTTGTACCTTGGTCTAGGGCAACAATGTATTTTTGCTCAGTCATGGTAAGAATCCTTTTGTTTCGTTATTTATATTTTAGTAAATGTTCGAGTTACGTCAGTTTTAAGCTCTAGCTTCTTCTGTTTCTTCTTCCGTCTCACATTGGTTTGGAATTGTACAGCCGTGGCCTTGTTGTGGAAGGTAAGCCGCAATCGCTTTTGGATACAACCAACCACCAAAACACGCACCTGCAATCGGAGCAAGTAAAGGCACGATAAAGTAAGGAATGTCTTTAGCACCTGTCAGAGCGTAATCCCAACCTGCGAAGTAAGCGAACAGCTTCGGTCCAAAGTCACGAGCAGGGTTCATCGCAAAGCCTGTTAGTGGGCCAAGTGAACCACCGATGACGGCAATCAAAATACCGATCAATAGAGGGTTCATTGCGCCACGTGCTGCGCCGTTATTTTCATCGCCCAGAGCCAGAATCGCAAACATCAGCACAGCAGTGATAACGAATTCCACAGCAAAAGCACCAAAGAAAGAGAGGGAGGCATGCGGATAGGTTGAGAAGATACCAGCAGTTGCTAGTGCATCTTGGCTGCTGCGAACGAAGTTATGAGCGATTTCGTAGTCGGTGAAAAGGTTGCTGTATAAGCTGTATACCAATGCAGCAGAACAGAATGCCCCAAGCATTTGAGCGATAATGTATGGCACCACTTTCGCCTTATCAAAACCATGGAACATAGCAAGTGCGATGGTAACGGCAGGGTTGATGTGTGCACCAGAGACGCCAGCCGTACAGTAAATAGCGATGGCGACACCGAAGCCCCATACAATACTGATTTCCCATTGTCCAAATGATGCGCCTGTTAGAACTAAGGCTGCAACACAGCCTACGCCGAAGAAAATAAGTAGTCCTGTACCGATAAACTCGGCCAAACATTCTCCGAGCAGAGAGGGGTGTTTGTTCGTTGTCATGTTAAAAGTCCTTTGATCATTTTTGCCTGTCTAGCACGGTACTATTGTGCATATATAAACGTTTGCGAAAACAAACGAGCGTTAAAAATGAGCGTTTGAGCATAAATTTGTTAATCAAAGTCTTCGTTTTTGTTAAATGGCGCATCTTTTAACCGGAAAAGAACACAACGAAAATAATTTATTTGTCACGAGGCCAGTGTTGAGAGCGCTCAAATTACCGATGTGAAAAAGAATGCACAACTGGTAAGAGGAGTTTTGTGAAGCTGCTACGTGCTTGGAGATTTATTACACAGAACTTGTGTAGCAGTTAACCCTAAAGGAGTAGGAGAATGTCAAATGTATCAAGGGCTAGCAGTGATATAAAAAAATACGCTGTCATGTTTGGACTTTTAGAAAAAATCGTCATCCCATTGATACCAATAGGATGAGTTGAGAAGAGAATAAACGCTGTTAATGTCTTGTGTTTGTGAATCATTGCTTCGGCTTGTATTCAGATAAAAATTGTTTTTTTTATTTCGTTTGATGCTAAACGTGATCGTTTTTCAGCTTTTTAGTTATTAGTTGGTTCGGAGCGAGTAGGGCAGGCGTAAATCGCCCTTTTTACGGTTAGTTTATGTTCTAATTCGAGCCTTTGTTTCAAAGGTTTCGAATTGGAATGCTCAAGTGAGAGGTTTGAATATCAGTTTCATATTAACGAATCTTGAGTAAAGTTGAACGATGATCTAATTAATGCTCATATAATTTACTGTATTTACTTATATTTAATCCATGTGCAACATTTGTCACAGAAATAAAATCCTAACTCCATACAATTCATGAACTTTCGAACGAAGATTTGTTTTGTTTCGTTCGCTCCTTTTGTGTTTTTACCATCGCATACAAAATAATGAGGTTCCTATGTTTGGAATATTCAAACCTAAGGCGCACATTGATCGTCTGTCCCCTGGCAGCATCGATAGCACCTACTCTCGCCTCCGTTGGCAACTCTTTATCGGTATCTTTGTTGGCTACGCCGGTTACTATCTAGTTCGTAAAAACTTCAGTTTGGCGATGCCTTATCTTATCGAGCAAGGCTTTAGCCGCGGAGACTTAGGTGTCGCCTTGGCAGCTGTTTCCATTGCATATGGTCTCTCTAAGTTTCTAATGGGCAGCGTTTCAGACCGCTCCAACCCTCGCTATTTCCTTAGTGGCGGCCTATTGATGTCTGCATTAGTGATGTTTTGCTTTGGCTTTATGCCATGGGCGACTGGTAGCGTCACTGCGATGTTCATTTTGCTTTTCTTGAACGGTTGGTTCCAAGGGATGGGGTGGCCTGCTTGTGGCCGAACCATGGTGCACTGGTGGTCACGTAAAGAGCGTGGTGAGATCGTTTCGGTTTGGAACGTGGCGCACAACGTGGGTGGCGGCTTGATTGGTCCACTATTTATTCTTGGCCTGTGGGCATTTAATGATGATTGGCGCACTGCATTTTATGTTCCTGCATTTTTCGCCACGTTGGTTGCTGTGTTTGTTTGGATGACGGTTCGCGATACCCCTCAGTCTTGTGGTCTGCCTCCTATTGAAGAATACAAAGACGATTACCCAGATGACTATGACAAGTCCCATGAACAAGAAATGACAGCGAAGGAAATCTTCTTCAAATACGTCTTCAACAACAAACTTCTTTGGTCGATTGCAATTGCAAACGCATTTGTTTACCTAATTCGTTACGGCGTACTGGACTGGGCACCTGTTTACCTAAAAGAAGCGAAGGATTTCTCGGTAGATAAATCGTCATGGGCTTATTTCTTATACGAATGGGCTGGCATTCCAGGAACACTATTGTGTGGTTGGATCTCTGACAAATTGTTCAAAGGTCGTCGTGCACCTGCTGGTATCTTATTTATGGTGTTAGTGACAGTTGCAGTGATGGTTTATTGGTTTAACCCTGCAGGCAACCCAACAGTAGATATGATGGCGCTTATTGCAATTGGCTTCCTAATCTATGGTCCGGTTATGCTGATCGGTTTGTACGCACTTGAACTCGCTCCGAAGAAAGCCGCAGGTACTGCCGCTGGTCTTACTGGTTTGTTTGGATACCTGGGTGGGGCAGTTGCCGCAAACGCGATTTTGGGCTACACCGTAGACCACTTTGGCTGGGATGGTGGCTTTATCATCTTAGTGGGTTCTTGTATTACTTCTATCGTGTGTTTGATGTACGCCTTCTTAGGTGAACGTGCGCACCACGAGCAAAAAGAGCGCGAGAAGGAAGCGCTAGCGTAATATTTATTTAAAGAGGCAGTGGAATACTGCCTCTTCGCTTTATCAAGGAAATAACAATGAAAACAAAGTCAGTATGTCTTACTTTTTTAGCACTTAGCCTCTCTGCTGGTGCGATTGCGAAGCCGCTTGTCATTGCGCACCGTGGCGCATCGGGCTACTTGCCTGAGCACACGCTAGAAGCCAAAGCACTTGCTTACGCAATGAAACCTGACTACATAGAGCAAGATGTGGTAATGACGAAAGACGACCAGTTGGTCGTGTTGCATGACCATTATCTCGATCGCGTAACGGATGTTGCGGAGCGTTTTCCTGATCGTGCACGTAAAGATGGTCGTTATTACGCGATTGATTTCACTCTGGCGGAAATCAAATCCTTGCGAGTTACCGAAGGGTTCAACATCGATGAGAAAGGCAACAAAGTAGCGGGCTATCCAACCCGATTCCCTATGTGGAAATCTGATTTCACCGTGCCGACGTTTGCTGAAGAGATTGAGCTGATCCAAGGCTTAAACAAAACGCTGGGTTATGACATCGGTATTTACCCAGAAATTAAAGCGCCTTGGTTCCATCGTCATGAAGGTAAGGACATTTCTAAAGCAGTACTTAAAGTCTTGAAGCAGTACGGTTACGGCTCTCAAGACGACAAAGTCTACCTTCAGTGTTTTGATGCGAATGAACTTCAACGCATCAACAGTGAACTCATGCCTACAATGGACATGGACTTAAAGCTCGTTCAGCTTATGGCTTACACGGACTGGAACGAAACTATGGTGTACAAAGGCGACAAGGCAACACCATACAGTTATGACTGGATGTTCGAAGCCGACGGAATGAAGAAAGTAGCGAGTTACGCGGAAGGAATTGGACCTTGGAAGCCGATGCTGGTAGATGATAAGTCAACCAAAGACAATATCATCATCAAGCCGTTGATGAAGGCTGCAAAAGACGCTGGCTTGCAAGTGCATCCATACACGTTCCGCGCCGATCCAGGACGCATTCCAGCGTACACTGACAGCTTTGAAGGCATGATGGATGTGTACTACAACCAAGTAAAAGTGGATGGTTTGTTTACTGATTTCCCAGATAAAGCGGTCAGCTTTTTAAATCAGTAATCAGCACTCACGCATTTTGCTTTAAGCTAAAAAGTCCCCCAACAGTTTCCTGCTGGGGGATTTTTCTTAACTATTTATTAGTTGTTTTTATGCAGTTCGCTGTTCAGTTCAACCGCGCTCTTGTTTGCAAGACACTCGATTTGACCTGTTATAGAGTTACGACGGAACAGTAGGTCAGAAACACCAGCAAGATCGCGTGCTTTCACCACTTCGACTTCTTGACCGTCAGAATCTAGCATGCGTACTTTAGAACCAGCAGTTACGTACAGACCTGATTCGATAGTACAACGGTCACCCATTGGGAAGCCAAGACCTGCGTTCGCGCCTAGTAGAGAGTTTTCACCGATAGAAACCACAACTTTACCGCCGCCAGATAGTGTGCCCATGATAGATGCGCCGCCGCCGATGTCAGAGCCATTACCAACCACTACGCCAGCAGAGATACGACCTTCAACCATGCTCACGCCTGTTGTACCCGCGTTGAAGTTGATGAAGCCTTCGTGCATTACCGTTGTGCCTTCGCCAACGTGTGCGCCAAGACGTACGCGAGAAGTGTCAGCGATACGAACGCCAGTTGGTACCACGTAGTCCACCATTTTAGGGAACTTGTCTACGCAATCAACGCTTAGTGCACGACCCGCTAGGCGAGCTTCGATTTGACGCTCTGCTAGTTCAGGTAGGTCGATTGGACCTTCGTTAGTCCATGCGATGTTGTGTAGTAGACCGAAGATACCGTCTAGTACCGTGCCGTGTGGTTGAACTAGTCGGTTAGAGATAAGTTGAAGCTTTAGGAAGCCTTCAGCAACGCTTTGTGGCTGTTCGTCAGTTGCAAGGATAACCAGTACAAGTGGTTGTGCTGATTCTGCTGCTTTTGCTGCGAAAGATGCGTTTGCTGCATCGCCGTTTGCTTCGAATGCTGCCGCAAGTTCTGCACTTTGTGCCGCAGAGATCTCGATAGCTTGGTTGCCTTGCTCGTAACCTGCTACTGCTGCTAGTGCGTTAACAAGCGCTTCGCTTGGGTTAAGAACTGGGTTTGGGAAAAACGCTTCGATGATTTTGCCGTCGCGGTTTTTAGTTGCCGTACCAAAGGCTAGAGAGAAGAAAGCCATAGTTGATCTCCATGTGTTGAGTCTTGTGTCTCGTCTGTTCACTGACAAGAAATAATTAAGTTGTCAGTCATCATAAAGAGAGTGTTCGGGAGTTTAAAGAGGGGAAATGGAGAAAGTCCGTAGATGGATACCTTTTGTCTTTTTAGAGATATGTTTGTCTGATGAGAAATGTGTCGCAAAAGCCTTCTCAGACCGGTTTGGGGTAAAGACAAAGTGAAGTTGGAGAAGGGGGCATAGCAAAAAATAAGGGGAGGACCGAAGTCACTCCCCCTACACTGGGTTTGTTGGATTTACTGGCTTTGGATAGTAAAGCGATAAATCGACTTAGAGGCTTAGCTCACCGACCTCCACAGCAAGTGCAACAGTTGCACCTACCATTGGATTGTTGCCCATACCGATAAAGCCCATCATCGCTACGTGTGCTGGTACTGAAGAGCTACCCGCGAATTGCGCATCGGCGTGCATGCGACCCATAGTGTCTGTCATGCCGTAAGAGGCAGGGCCTGCCGCCACGTTATCTGGGTGTAGAGTACGACCAGTACCACCGCCTGATGCCACAGAGAAGTAAGGCATGCCTTCACGGTTACGCTCTGCTTTGTAGATACCGGCAACTGGGTGCTGGAAGCGAGTCGGGTTAGTCGAGTTACCAGTGATACTCACGTCCACTTGTTCTTTATGCATAATAGCCACACCTTCACGTACATCGTCTGCACCGTAACAAAGGATCTCACCACGTGGACCTTGGGAGAAACGGCGACGTTCTACTTCCACTAACTCACCAGTTTGGTAGTTGTACTGAGTGCGTACGTAAGTGAAACCATTGATGCGTGAGATTAGGTAAGCGGCGTCTTTACCCAAACCATTTAGGATCACTTTCAACGGGTTTTTGCGTGATTTGTTCACGTTCAATGCGATTTTGATTGCGCCTTCTGCTGCTGCGAATGACTCATGACCGGCAAGGAAAGCGAAACAGCCACTTTCTTCATTCAATAGACGAGCCGCCAATGCACCGTGACCGATACCCACTCGGCGTTGTTCTGCTACGCTGTCTGGTTTTGTGCAGGCTTGAAGGCCTTCACCGATGATGTTTGCAGCTTCTTCTGCTGTTTTTGCTCCGCGGAAAATCGCCAAAGCAGTGCCTAGCGTGTAGGCATCGGCAGCGCTTTCAAACGCGATAGGTTGAGTGTCCATCACTAGTGCTTTAGGGTCGATACCACGATCCATACAGTATTGGTAAGCCTCTTCCAGAGAAGAAAGTTGCATTTCGTCTAATGTGCGACGTACAGATTCAGTAATTGGAGTGTTCATAATCTCTTTCCTCTTGGTGGCAATTATTGTTGGCGTGGGTTGATGGTAGTTACGGCTTCGTCAAAACGACCGTAAGTCCCCGTTGCTTTGTCTGCGGCTTCTGCAGCAGATACGCCTTCGTTGATGGCTTTCATCATCTTGCCGAGGTTGAGATATTGGTAACCAATCACTTCTTTGTTTTCGTCTAGCGCGAGTTTTGTTACGTAGCCTTCAGCCAACTCCATGTAACGCACGCCTTTTGCTTTAGTTGAGTAACTAGTACCCACTTGGCTGCGTTGAGTTTGACCAAGGTCTTCCAGTGCCGCACCAATTTCCAAGCCGCCTTCAGAGAAAGCAGATTGAGTACGACCGTAAACAAATTGAAGGAAGATTTCGCGCATCGCGACGTTAATAGCATCACATACCAAGTCGGTATTCAGTGCTTCAAGAATGGTTTTGCCAGTTAGGATTTCTGCGGCCATCGCGGCTGATTGAGTCATGCCTGAACAGCCGATCGTTTCGATCAAAGCTTCTTCGATGATGCCGTTTTTGACGTTAAGAGTCAGTTTTGCTGCACCTTGTTGAGGAGCACAAGCACCAACGCCGTGGCTAAGACCAGAAATCGCGATAACGTCTTTTGGATTGATCATTGCGCCTTCAACAGGGATCGGTGCAGATGCATGAAGATCGCCGCGTTGAATCGGGCACATTGATTGGATTTCGTGTGAATATTGCATAGTGTTTTCCCAGTGTACGATATCCAGCCTATTTGTCAGACTCAACGGCGTTGACTGCTCTTATTCGCTCCATCAAATAGAAAACTATGTTCAGGAGGTTCATGCGTTTGTCGCCTTGTTGAGTTAACAACTATTTTGGATATCTTTTTAATTTTTGAGAAAACAGGAGCGGGGTTGGAGAAGAGTTGAATTGCTCACTACAGAACTCTTGCTTTAACAACATTGGTAAAGCATTTCCAACAGGGCTGACCTGTTTTCGTTTCTGTAGGAGTCATTAGCTGTAAAAGCGGTTCGAATCTTTCGATTCCGGTGGCACCCCATCACCGAACCCATTTAGACTAGATCTAAGTCACACTAATCTGCAACATGAAATTTAGAGCAATTTGGGATATTAAATCGGTTCTTTATATTCTCAGAGATATATGGAGATAAACGGAAGGAATAAAAAAACGCCGCATAATGCGACGTTTTTTCTAAACAAATGAGAGGCTTATGCAGCGTCTTCTTGCTCGCTATCTTCTTCAACAGCTTCAAGCTTCTTTGCTTTTTTTGGTGCAGGTTTACGTTTTGCACCAAGAGCGTAAAGCACTTCTTCTTTGTTTTGCGCAAGGAACATTGCAAGATCTTCTTGCTTACCTTCGTCTTCTAGAAGTTCACTTTTACCCAGCAGTGAGAATAACTCGTCTGCCATATCCAGCATTTTGTCGTATGCGTCAGCTTCCGCTTTAGAGGTAAAAGTCATTTTCTCTTCTCCATTGCGTTCTACCACGTACTTGACGATTACAGCCATGGTTGGTCCCCTAATTTGGTGTATTGATACTGGCTTTTTATACAGTTTTTGACCAATCAAGTCTAGCGACAAGCCTCAGAATGAGAGACACGTACAACTAACTGACTAGCATTTAAACTATCTTGGTTTCACTTTGCGGATTTGTCCGCCAAAGGAAGGTTTGTTGGTCGCTCCCAATCTTGGCAAAATTCGATAAACGTTCTGAGCAATGGGCTTTGATATTTCTCTTTATGAACCAGTAACCAGAAGCGACGTTTCATATCTAAAGGCATGTCGAGCAGTTTTACGCGGCCGTCACGAATAGCAGGTTCTGCAGACAAACGTGACAAACAGCCCAAGCCTAACCCTGCCGATACTGAGTTGATCAACGCTTCGGTGGTATTGAGCTGAAAAGCTTCATGCCAATGTTCCAAGCGCGGCGCGACAACGCGCATAAAAAATTCGCGTGAACCAGATCCTGCCTCTCGCAATATCCATTCACTGTTTTCTAGCTCGGTTAAGTTTACTGGCCCTTCGTGCGCGGCTGGGGAATTGGGCGCGCAAATCACGCACATTTCATCTTCGCTAAACTGGGTAGACTGCAATTCAGGGTGAAGTGTTTTGCCTTCAATGAGGGCTATGTCTAACTCGTAATCGGTCAGCATGTCGCAGATTTGTGCGGAGTTAGAAATGAACAGACTTTGAGAACGATGGTTCGTTTGCTGACGAAATTCGCTAAGCAAATAGGGCGCGACTTGGTTGCCAATGGTGTCGCTGGCACCAATGCGAAGTTGGCCCGATAGCGCTTGGTCACCATCGAAAATTCTCTCGATGTCCTTGGCTCGGTTGAGTAATTCATCCGCCAGTGGCAGTAGTTTTTGACCTTCTTGGTTCAAAATCAGTCGGTTATTAACACGATCAAATAAGTGATGGCCGATCTGCTTTTCTAATTCTGAGAGTGCCATGCTCACTGCGGCTTTCGATAAAAAGAGACTATCAGAAGCCGCTGTGAGCGTTTTGTGCTGCGTGATCGTCGTAAACACTTTCAGTTGTTTAAGAGAAATGTGACTTGCCATACCCCACCGTTAAGTAATTCTGAACGTTTGTTTTAAATAATTAGATATATCGGAACGAAGTGCAAGCGTATTATACGTCCCATCAAGAGTGAGTCTGGTTGAGGTCATCATGATTCAAAGAACAAAAGCAAAAGTAATGGGAGCACCAACTCCAATGGCGGGTTTGGCTCTTGGTATTGCAAGCTTGGGCTGGAGTTGGGAGAACTTCGCCGAATTACATGGCTACGGACAGTGGATTAGTGCGGGTATCGCGAGCATATTGTTGGCTATATTGGCAACCAAGTTTTTGCTACATAATCATCTATTGAGACAAGATCTTGCTCATCCGGTTGTGGGCAGCGTGGTTCCGACATTTGCGATGGGCACTATGGTGGTATCGAACTCTCTCGGCCATTTTTACCCATTAGCTGGCGATGCGCTTTGGCTGATTGCGGTGGTTTTGCACATCGTATTCTTGGTGAGCTTTGTTTACCATCGCGCCAAAGATTTTGAATTGCACCACATGGTTCCTAGTTGGTTTGTACCGCCTGTGGGTATCATCGTTGCGGATGTGTCTTTCTCTGGCAACCCGATGTTAGCACCAGTGGCACAAGGTGCATTGATGTTTGGTATGGTGGCGTACGCGATCATGTTGCCGATGATGATTTACCGTTTCATGTTTACCCATGAAATTCCGGATGCAGCGAAACCAACAATGGCAATTATGGCGGCACCAGCAAGTCTATCATTGGCAGGGTACTTAACGGTCACTGCGACACCATCACCAGTGATCATCGCTATGCTATTTGGTATCGCGGTATTGATGACAGCCATCATTTACCTCGCATTCTTTAAATTGCTTAGACTGCCATTTAGCCCAGGCTATGCGGCGTTCACTTTCCCGATGGTGATCGGTGCGACGGCGCTGTTTAAAATGGCGAATTGGATGGAGTTGCAAGGATTGGCTGCGCACTATGTTCAACAAGTGCGAGGCTTAGCTAGTCTTGAGTTGATTGTGGCAACATTTGTTGTCTCTTATGTGGCCTTACAATACATCAACAACTTGTTGATTCAGCCACGCTTGATGCACGCTCATCACGCTTAAATAGCAGATAGGAAAAAGCCTCTTGGTCTTACAACCAAGAGGCTTTTTTATTTCAATCGGCGTCGATGTTGGACACTAGCCTTTTTTGTAAAATCGCGACATCTCATCCAGAGAATGACGAATGATATCGACAGGAATTTTCTGTTCTTTCTCGACTTTTAACTGGCGATTCAGTTGCTGAGAGTGCCCGCCAGGGTTGACCACAAGCATCAGTTCTTTGCCGACCAATGCATAGTTGTAGTAGCTGCCTGCAATATACCAATCGCGAGAGGCAGAGCTATCAAACAAGTTATGACCAACGCTGTATGAACTCGTTGTGCCTTGAACGTCAAACAGCGTATTCATCATGGTTGGCACGACGTCAAAATGGGTCGTGCGGTAATCAACTTGCTCTGGCTGACGATTTGGCATGTACACGTAAAGAGGCACATGTACTTGAACGTCACTGTAGTTACCCGTGTGGCCCCAATAGTTCATCTTATGGTCGTTAAACTCTTCACCATGATCTGATGAAATCACCACAATGGTGTTGTCTAAGTCGACATTTTTCAGCACATCACCAATCAAGCTGTCGATGTAGTACAACGAGTTCTTGTATCGATTGTGGTAAAGCGAAGCGTCAAAATCGTTGTTGAGCAAAATGTGGTCAACGCGTTCCCAGTATGGTTTGAATTTCGCAAATTCAGGTTCAGGAAACACCGTACCGTGGGCGGCATCGTAGAACAGAAAACCAAAGTACGGCTTGTCGCTGTCCTGCTTTTGGAACTCGATGAACTTGTCTGTTATCTGCTGATCGCGCTCGACAGCTGTTTCTCCAGTTTGTTTCAGGGTCAAGTCCGACACTTTTTTGAATACCGTGCGAGAAAGTGGCGGGCTGGTGAGCGGTGCCGAGCCAAAAATGCCCATGCGGTAGCCTTCTGCTTGCAGCGTATCCATAAAAACAGGAGAGCGTTGACTTGCGTAAAAGCTTTCCCAGTAGGTCGCTGGCAAGCTGTAAAACAGGCTGAAAATACCCGCTTGAGTTGAGTTGCCGCCGCTCATATGTTGTGTGAAATTCACTGTTTTTTCGGCGAACTTGCTGACATTTGGCATGACTTCCGGCGTCGCATCACTGTAGCGCCACGCATCAACCAAGATAAACAAGACATTGGGTTGTTTCTCTTTGCTTTGCACTTGAATCGGCGCAAGCGGATAGTTGAGTGAGCTACGTTCAATGTTGGTTAACTCTACGCGGTTCTTCGATGCAATGTTCTCATCCACTAGGTCGTGTTTGTAAATAAATTTACGAGCCGTCAGCGGGTAGTAAAGTGGCCAGTTATTCGAAAACTGACTGACTTCATCGTCGTAAAGTGCGTTTTTGTACGCATGAATCATCTGCGTGCTAAGCAATACAGCAAACCAAACGCTGATCAAAACGAACTTAGCTCGGCTTTGTGCCAGTTTATTACTTACCCAAACGGTACAGGCGAGCCCGATCACCAGAACGGCAACTTCACTGACGAAGATAAGCCAACTCATCCAAGAAATATCGAAGACATCACCGCCACCTTCGAAAAACATACGGATTAATAGGGCGTTGATGTGAAGTTTGTATTGCTGAAAAACGAGGATATCGACTTTAAACATGATCAATAGACAGATCGCGATAGCGATCACGATACCTTTGAATGCTCGAGTCGGTAGAAAAGAGAGCAATAAACTCAACAACATAAATGGAAGAGCGATCAAGCCCAGCCAGCCATATTGAGTCGAAACCAAATAGTAACCTTGCAACAAGGTTAGCGGTTCATTCTGATTGTTAGACAACACAAAAGGATAACAAGCGATCGACAGGTACACTGCAAAGCAAGCAAAAAAAGCAATCAGCCAAGCGCTGTTGGAAGACAGTTTGCGAAACATACTTTTTGTTTGTTTATAAATTATGGGTAGAGGGAGTATAAAACAGTGTTTTTTATTATGGAATAGTTGCGACGAATGTCACATTTTGTATGGAAATGTCAGACTTGATTGACATGTGAAAATTCAGAAGATTCATACTCTATTTGAGTGATATATAACCTTTTGTTTTTTCCGAACGCGAGATCACTGCGGGTTTAAATGGGGCTGTGCTAAGCTAGCTAACAGTTTCAATCGGCGCTCGGTATTCCCAATTTGTTTACTGTTTATCACTCCAACCAAGTTGACGTTCTTAAATCACTCCTTGTCGAACTGATTCGAATCAGTCCGCTGGAAAACCCGTTCGAAAAAGAACAAATTCTGGTTCAAAGTCCAGGCATGTCCCAGTGGCTAAAAATGGAATTGGCCAAAGAGTTTGGTGTTGCCGCGAACATTGATTTTCCGCTCCCTGCGACTTTCATTTGGGAAATGTTTACGCAGGTATTGCCAGACGTGCCAAAACGCAGTGCGTTTAACAAAGAAGCGATGACGTGGAAGTTGATGCATTTGCTTCCGGGGCTTCTCAACCAAGAGGTGTTTTCGCCGTTAGCGCAGTACCTCAAAGATGACATTGACCACTCTAAGCTGTATCAGCTGGCTGAGAAAATTGCCGATATTTTCGATGGTTACTTGGTGTATCGTCCGGAATGGATCGCAAGTTGGGAAGCTGGGCAGAGTGTGCCAGAGCTGGAAGATGAGCATCCGTGGCAGCCGATCTTATGGCAAGCGTTGTATGATCACACTGTGTCATTAGGACAGTCTCCATATCACCGTGCCAACCTTTATGAGCACTTTATCGACACGTTAGAGAGTTTTAACGGCAATTTTGACCATTTACCCAAGCGTTTGTTTGTTTTTGGCATTTCTTCGTTGCCGCCTCGCTATATGGATGCGCTAAAAGCAATTGGTGAACACATCGACGTGCATCTGATGTTCACCAACCCGTGTCGTTATTACTGGGGTGAAGTTCGAGATCGCAAATATCTGGCTCGTTTGGCGGCGAAACATCGTCAGCACGTTGTGTGGCAGGACGATCACTCGGAAGTGCAAGGTGAAACTGAGCAACTGAAAGGATCACTGGAAGATAATGTGATCGATGAGCTGCACACCGATGTGGTCGGAAACAGTCTGTTGGCATCCATGGGTAAACTCGGGCGCGACAATATGTATCTGTTGTCTCAGCTGGAATCTCATGAAGTTGAAGCCTTTGTTGATGTTGAGCGCGACAGTCTGCTCCATCAATTGCAAGCGGATATTCTCAATCTTGAAGAACATCAAGATGACCAACAGATTGAAAACAGTCATCACAAACAAGTGGTTAGCTTGGGTGATAAATCACTGAGCCTACACGCTTGTCACAGCCCGATGCGCGAAGTGGAAGTGCTGCATGATCAACTGTTGGCGATGTTCGATGCTGACCCAACGTTAAAACCGCGCGATATTATCGTGATGGTCGCGGACATCAACGCTTACAGCCCTGCGATTCAGGCGGTCTTTGGTAACGCGCCGGGTGAGCGTTTTATTCCCTATTCGATTTCTGACCGAACCGCCGATCAAGAGAGCCCAATTCTGGCCGCATTTATGCAGTTGGTGAACTTACCCAATACGCGCTGTTTGGCATCAGAACTACTCGAACTTCTGGAAACTCCGGCGATATTAAAGCGTTTTGAACTCAGCGAAGATGATTTTTTACAAGCCAAACAATGGGTTGAGGAATCGGGGATTCGCTGGGGATTGGATGCCAATACCGGACGCGAATTTGAACTGCCGGAAACCCGTCAAAACACATGGCAATTTGGTATTCAACGCATGTTGCTTGGCTACGCGATGCCAGAATCCGCTGGTTTGTTTGAAACCGAGCAAGGCAGTTTGTCTCCGTACAACGAAGTGCAAGGCATGGGCGCAGAGCTGGCGGGCAAGTTGGCACACTTTATCCAACAAATTAGCACTTATCGAAGCAAACTTTCTCATGTTCAAACTATCGATGGTTGGCGAGAGACTTTGGTTTCACTGCTGGATGACTTCTTCTCAGTTGAGTTAGAAGGCGAAATGGCGCTCAAGTCCATTCGCGATACGCTCAGCCAACTCAAAGAGCAATTAGCTGATGCCGCATTTGATGATGCGTTATCGCCGTCGATCATCAGCCAATACCTTCAAAACAAATTATCTGGCACACGAGTCAGCCAGCGCTTCCTTGCTGGTCAAGTGAACTTTTGTACCCTGATGCCGATGCGCTCTATTCCGTTTAGAACCGTTTGTCTACTGGGGATGAATGACGGCGTGTACCCACGCTCCATGCCGCCAGAAGGCTTTGACTTGATGACAGGAAGAACCAAACCGGGCGACCGTTCGCGCCGAGATGATGACCGTTACCTATTCCTCGAAGCGATGTTGTCTGCACAACAAACGCTCTACATCAGTTATGTTGGCCGTTCAATCCAAGACAATACCGAGCGAGTGCCTTCGGTTCTGGTTTCTGAGCTGATGGAATACTGCCACCAAAACTATTGTTTAAGTGGTGATGAAGCGTTGCCTGTTGATGAGTCTGGCGACAACTTATTAAATGCGTTGGTGAATACCCACGCCATGGTGCCGTTTAGCCCAAGTGCGTTCCAAGGCATGCACGCCAGCTACGCGAAAGAGTGGATTCCAGCGGCATTGACTCAAAGCAGTCAATCGCAAGGCTATGTCCGTCGTGATTTTAATCGGGCATTAGACGACTATCTGTTGGGAGCGACGTTCCCGCTTGAGCTCGACTTAGTCGAGTTGCAACGTTTCTGGCGTTTACCAGTGCAGTATTTTTTCAATCGTCGTTTAAAAGTAATCTTTGAACCGCCGCTACCGGTGATGGAAGACGACGAACCCTTTGTTTTAGGTGGTTTGGAAAGCTATCAAATGCGTGATGAGCTGTTAGAAATCTTGCTTGAAACGACATTGATGCAGCCAGAGAAAAAAACAGAGGTGCTTAAACACTTTATGAGTCAACAGCGCGCGCAAGGCAAACTGCCGGTGGGGGCGTTTGGTGATATCGAATTTGAAACCAACCGAGTTCAGGCGGAAGAGCTGGTGGATAAACTGGCGTTTTTATCTGGTGCGCCTCAAGACGATTTGGAAATCGACCTGACGTTTGATTCCTTGTTTGAGCGAAATGAAGGCGAAGAGAAAAACGTTCGCCTAACAGGTTGGCTAACTCAATGCTACCAATCCGGTTTGATTCGCTATCGAAGCGGTAAGATTCGATCGCAGGATTACCTTGCAGCGTGGATCGATCACCTTGCCATGTCGGCGTCGGGTCATGCTAAGAAAACCCACATCATTGGTTACGATCGTAAAGAAGGCGCGCTGCATTTGATCTACCCAGAAATTGCCGATGCGCAGTATGCCAAACAGCTACTGACTGAATTAGTTCGCTTATTCTTCGAAGGCATGACTAAGCCTTTGCCTTATTTCCCGAAAACGGCGTTGGCTTGTGTTGAAGCGGGCTTTAGTCGCGGTCAGTGGGTAGATGACGAAGAGAAATCTTTGAAGAAAATGGCTGACGCATTCAATGATGGCTTCATGAGCCCGGGCGAAGGCAATAATGCGTACATCTCTCGAATTTGGCCTGCTTGGAATGATGAGTTGGCCTCAGAAGTTCGTTTGCTGACAGCATTAGTTTTGCAAGGTGCGCGCTTAGCGGTTCAAGACGCTGATGATGTAAAAGCGTAATAAAGACAGCTGGGTAAAGAGAAGGAAGAGTAGGGTGGCCGCCAGAAAATCATTATTTTTTGTAGGGCGTTCGCTGTACGGCCACAAGGTCAGAGGGACCATGATACTTTTGTTTAATTCATTTGAGTTGTGCCGCCAAAAGGTTTGGCTTATCTCGTGGGGCGCATACTAACGGTACGTCTTATGGATAACCGTGAGAAAGATCTCACAAAGCTCTAAATTATCCAACTTGTTAAACATATTAATAGAATTTTTAACTATAGATCACATTTATTAGGTGATACGTCCTAGTAAATAATCCGGAGAGATTCAGCGTTATGGATCAAATGTCAGGTGCAGAGTGTCCTCTACATACGTTAGACCGCACAGAGCAACCTCAACCAACGCCACTAGAACCGATGACGTTTCCTCTGCACGGTGCGAGGTTAATCGAGGCATCAGCAGGTACAGGTAAAACCTTCACTATTGCAGGTTTATATCTGCGCCTTTTGCTTGGTCACGGCAGCGCGGAAACTCGACATCGCGTACCGCTTACGGTCGACCAAATTCTGGTCGTAACCTTTACCGAAGCGGCAACTGCGGAATTACGCGATCGTATCAGGGCAAGAATCCATGATGCGCGAATCGCGTTTGCGCGTGGACAGAGTTCCGATCCGGTGATCCAACCTTTGCTTAATGAGTTTGACGATCACAAGCAAGCCGCAGAAATTTTATTGCAGGCAGAGCGTCAGATGGACGAGGCGGCGGTCTACACCATTCACGGTTTTTGCCAACGTATGCTAACGCAAAATGCGTTTGAATCTGGCAGCCGATTTAATAACGAGTTTGTGACCGATGAAAGTCACCTAAAAGCGCAAGTTGTAGCCGATTACTGGCGCCGAAATTTCTACCCATTGCCATTTACTTTGGCGGGAGAAATCCGCCAGCTATGGGGCTCTCCATCTGCGTTATTGTCTGACATCAGCAATTACTTAACTGGCGCGCCGTTAAGCCTTTCTGTTCCAGCAATGAAAGGCAGTTTGGCTGATCTTCATACTGAAAATTTGAAAAAAATTGATGAATTAAAAGCACAGTGGCGAGAAAGCCAAGATGACTTCTTGACGCTGATTTCAGATTCAGATATTAACAAACGCAGCTACACCAAAAAGTCTCTGCCGACGTGGTTGGAGGCGGTAAACGCTTGGGCAGCAAAGGAAACCACAGGTTACGATTATCCAGACAAGCTGGAGAAATTCGCGCAAAACGTCTTGTTGGAAAAAACACCGAAAGGCAGTGCGCCGCAGCACGCGGTATTTGAAGCCATTGAAACATTTCTTGCTAACCCAATCAGCTTAAAAGCGCCACTGCTTGCTCATGCGATTGAGCATTGTCGTGTGATGCTGGCCAACGCGAAAAATCAAAAACAGTGGCTCTCTTTCGATGATTTGCTGACACAACTTTCTGCTTCTATCGATACGGACGAAAGCGAGCTTTTAGCGGCGCGTATTCGTACTTTGTATCCTGTCGCAATGATTGACGAGTTCCAAGATACCGACCCGCTTCAATACAGTATTTTCAGCCGTATTTATCTGAGCAACCCGGAATGTGGTTTGTTTATGATCGGGGACCCCAAGCAGGCGATTTATGGCTTTCGTGGCGCAGACATTTTCACCTATATCAAAGCGCGTAACCAAGTAAGTGCCCACTACACGTTAGGAACCAACTGGCGTTCTAGCGCAGATATGGTGCAGGCGGTAAACCAAGTATTTGCTTTGCCAGACAGTCCATTTATCTATGATTCGGACATCCCGTTCTTACCTGTAAAATACAGTCCCAATGCCGAAAAACGCATTTGGACTATGGGTGGCCAAAAGCAACCCGCGCTGACTTATTGGTTGCAAGAAGCGGACGATAAACCGCTACCAAAAGGCGAGTATTTGACTCGAATGGCAGAGGCGACCGCAAGCCAAATCCAAACCATTTTGACGCAGGCTCAACAGGGGCAAGCGTGTCTGGTGAATGGCGAAAAACAGAAAGCGGTTCAAGCGGGCGATATCGCAGTGTTGGTTCGAACAGGTAGCGAAGGTCGGATGATCAAACAAGCGCTAGCAGACCAAGGTATTGCCAGCGTGTACCTGTCTAACCGAGACAGTGTGTTTACCAGTTCAGTGGCGCAGGATTTACAGCGTTTGCTGCAAGCGGTGCTGACTCCAGAAAATGACCGTGCGCTGCGTGCAAGTCTTGCTTCTGAGCTGTTTGCCCTCGACGCAGCAAGTTTGGATGCGCTTAATAACGATGAAGTGGTGTGGGAAAACGCCGTAAACGAATTCAAAGAATATCGCAAACTTTGGGTTCAACGTGGTGTGCTGCCGATGTTGCGCGCGGTGATCAGCAAACGCCATATTGCCGAGCGATTACTAGAAGAAGGTGCTAGTTCACAGGGTGAGAATGGTGAGCGAGTACTTACCGATTTAATGCACATCGGTGAACTGCTTCAACAAGCCAGTAATGAACTGGATAGCGACCACGGTCTGCTGCGTTGGCTCGCTCAGTCTATCAGTGATGCGGAAAACGGTTTGGGTGGCAGTGATGACCAAATCCAACGTTTAGAATCGGAACGTAACTTAGTGCAGATCGTAACTATTCACAAATCAAAAGGCTTGGAGTATGACCTCGTATTTCTGCCGTTTGTGTTCAGCTATCGAGAAGCCAGTGAAGCCAAATATTACGATGCAGCCAATGACTGCACGGTACTGGATATCACTGGCAACGATGCGTCCATGAAGCAAGCGGATAAAGAGCGTTTGGCGGAAGACTTACGCTTGATATACGTGGCACTAACGCGTGCTGTGTATGCGTGTTTTATTGGAGCCTCGCCTTTGCGCAATGGTCGTTCGACCAAAGAGCCAACTGGCGTACACCGCAGTGCGATTGGCTATTTGATTCAGAATGGTCAAGAAGGTGGCATTAACGATTTGCACCAAGGTTTAACAAAGCAACAAGACGAGCTTGATTGTGTCGTTGTGGCCGATCCGCCGCAGAAACTCGAAGAGAAGTACGTAGCGCCACAAGAAGAAGTACACGATCTTAGTGCGAAAGAACTGCAAAACCCTATCGACAGAAACTGGCGCATCACCAGTTACTCTGGCTTGGTCAAGCAAGGCTCTCATCACGCCGAGCATGATGCCACGATTGAGATTACGGGTTTTGATATCGACTCATCTGAAGAACAAGACGAAGCGGATTTGGTGGAGCCAGAGCGTTCGATTTTTACCTTCCCTCGTGGTGCGCGTCCGGGTACGTTCCTGCACAGCCTGTTTGAGGAAATTGAATTTACTCAGCCAGCCACGACGGAAGAGAATACACAAATCATCCTTGGCTTGATGGAAAGCGAACAGCTAGATGAAGAGTGGTTGCCCATTTTACAGCAATTGATTGATACCGTACTCGCAACGCCGTTGGATGGTAAGTCTTTGCTGCTGAATCAAAAAGCACCGTCGCAACGTTTGGTGGAGATGGAATTTTTGTTGCCGATTGAAGTGTTGTCTGCGCCGGCGTTAAACCGAGTCATTCAACGTCACGATCCGTTGTCGGCGAAAGCGGGGGATTTAGGTTTCCAAACCGTGCAAGGCATGCTCAAAGGTTTTGTCGACTTGGTGTTTGAACATCAAGGTAAATACTACGTGCTTGACTGGAAATCGAATCATCTTGGCGACGATGTAACGCACTATCATGGTGAGGCTCTGAAATCGGCGATGGCGGATCACCGCTACGATTTGCAGTATCAGATTTATGCGTTAGCCCTGCATCGTTTCCTACACAGCCGATTGGCCAATTATGATTATGAACAGCACTTCGGTGGCGTGTATTACTTGTTCTTGCGCGGCATGGATGGGCAGAGTGACCACGGCATTTTTGCCGCGAAACCAACCTTAGACTTCTTACAAGAGATGGATCGTTTGATTGATGGTCAAGCACTTGAAACGCGCTCAACTCAAGCCGGGCAGATGGAGCTACTTTAATGACGACAAATCGCAATCTTCATTCTGGCCAAGATAGTCTATTGGTAGTGCTGGAACGCTTGGCGCACAAAGGTGCTATTCGTCAGCTCGACTACCAATTCGCCTGCTTTATTGATTCTCAAGCGCATGATGAATCGTCGGACAGCCAAGCATTGGCGTTTATCGCTGGTGTTGTCAGTAGTGAGCTCGGCAAAGGACATATCTGTCTGTCTCTGTTCGATGCACAAGGGCAATCTGCGGATTTAGCCAGTAAGTTAGGGCTGTTTGGTGAGTCGGCATTGGCGCTCAACACACAGTTGCAAGGCATAGACTGGATTCAAGTATTACAAAATTCCAGCGTGGTCGGCGCGCAAGGAGAAGCCTTGCCTTTAATGTTCGATGGTGAGCGTCTGTATCTGCATCGCTATTGGCATTATGAAGTGACACTGGCGGAAAAGCTCAATCAGTTGGGCGCCGCAGTTAACTTGCAACCACAAGAGTTTGCGCGATTATCCGAGTTGCTCAACTATTTGTTTGCACGCCAATACCATTTTCTGTTTAACGCGTTAGGCAAAGCAGTAGAAGCGGGAAGCAGCAACCAAGTGTTGCGTCAACAATTGGTGTGTGACCACCTTGATGTGGTCGCAAGCGAATCGTTGGATTGGCACGCGATTGATTCCGTGCTTAGCAATGCGCGTAAGGTTCAAGATTTGCAAACACTGGATGAACTCGTGCCACTCTCAGCTTGTGTGAACTGGCAAAAAGTCGCGGCGGCGGTTGCGTTAACTCGTCGATTTGCTGTGATTTCTGGTGGCCCTGGTACGGGTAAAACGACGACAGTAACCAAATTGCTTGCTGCTTTGATTGAACAGGCGACGCAAGAGAAAAATCTAACCATTAAGCTGGTGGCCCCGACGGGGAAAGCGGCGGCGCGATTAACCGAGTCCATTGGTAAAGCGGTGCAAGAACTGCCAGTTTCTCCGGAGCTAAAAGCCAAAATTCCGACTGAATCGAGCACTTTACATCGGTTGCTGGGCGCGATTCCTAATAGTGCAGAATTTCGTCACAACAAGCAAAATCCACTGCATTTGGATATTTTAGTTATCGACGAAGCGTCGATGGTCGATTTACCAATGATGTACAAAGTGGTCGATGCCTTACCGAAACATGCGCGGCTGATTTTGTTAGGTGATAAAGACCAACTTGCCTCAGTTGAAGCTGGGGCAGTGTTGGGTGATATCTGTTCGTTCCATGCATTGGGTTATGGCAAAGAGCAGGCGTCAGCCATCGCAAAACTGACGGGTTTCGATACTTTAGCGCATACGGGTAACAGTGCATCTAGCATTGCTGATAGTTTATGTATGCTGCAAAAGAGCTACCGATTTGACGCTCGCTCAGGCATTGGTCAGTTGGCAAAAGCGGTTAACTCAGGTTCTGCTGCGAGCGTAGATAACGTCTGGGCGCGTGACTTTTCTGACATCGAACATTTCGCGCTAAGTAGTCAACATTACAACCAAATGATGCAGACGTTGGTGCAGGAATACGGTCGTTACCTCAAACGCATTGGACAACAGGAAACTGATCCTAAAACCGGAAAGCCAGAGTCGCTAACGCACAAAGCCAAAGCGGTGTTAGATACTTTCAACCAATGCCGACTGCTGTGCGCGATCCGTGAAGGTGACTTTGGTGTGGCTGGGCTAAACCAGCGCATCGAGAAAGCGCTCGCGGCGCGCAAGTTCATTCAAGTTCAGGATGAAATTTGGTATCACGGCAGACCCGTTATGGTTACGCGTAATGATCACGGTTTAGGTTTGTATAACGGTGATATTGGTATTTGCATGCGAGATGACACTGAAGAAGAACCGCGTTTGAAAGTCTTTTTTGAGTTACCTGACGGCAGTGTGAAATCGGTCTTACCGAGCCGAGTACCTGAACATGAAACGGCTTACGCCATGACCATCCATAAATCGCAAGGCAGTGAATTTGATTACACCCTGATGATTTTGCCACCAGACTTTAGCCCGATATTAACCCGTGAGTTGATTTACACAGGCATTACCCGCGCGAAAAAGCGTTTAGCTCTTTACGCCGAACTTAATGTTCTGAAGCGAGGCATTAAGGTGAAAACCACTCGTGCGAGTGGGTTAGTACAGCGGCTTACTAACTAAAACAAGAAGACCGAGCTTATGGCTCGGTCTTCTTTTATGCATGTTTTGCAAACGCGTTGGTAAAAGACACGCTGCGTATTTTGTATTGCTGTTGATAAGCAAGAATAAAATCTCGGATAGCGTCATTTACGGGGAAAACACAGTGGACGTCTAGGCCTTCTAAAAACTGATTGTCAGCCATATCCCAGAAGCTTTGAAGCGAATTACAAATGATTGTTCTCATAACAGTGCTCGTCTCGGCTTATTTAAAGTCAGATTAACAACTGTCCTTGGTGTGCAATACGGAGCTAACTAGTTTTTCAATTGCCCAGTATTTTAGGGTGAAGGCTACATTACATCACCTAGATCCATTCGTATTGGTTAAAAACCAATCACTAGCGAGCAGAGTATAGCCAACCAAATGTATATTTAAAAGATAAAATTGGAACAAAAATCAAGCAATGGTTTGCGCATATCTAAGTTGGGTTTACATGATGACCCGCTAGTCCGGAGTAGGGGTTATGTGTGGCCTTACTCCTAAACAAACTCGTTCCTAAACAAGCTCGATGTGCAGGGTTGAGCGTTAATGAACTAAATCCTGCCCTTTGAGGTTAGTTGGTATAGTGGAACGTTAAGTTTCGCTCCCTGATTTAAGGTTAAGCTATAAATCTAACGCTAAGATTTTGGACTTACGCTGGAAGTTATATAACCCTTGTTTGGCTCCAGGCAAATAGTCGACACTGACTTCGTAAAAACCTTGCTCTCTAAACCAATGCAAACTGTGTGTCGTGAGGACAAAAATCTGATCAATGGTTTCGGATTTAGAACGATGTTTCATGTAGTTGAGCAGTAACAAACCTCGGTTTCCATCACGATAGTCAGGGTGAATCGCTACGCAAGCCATCTCAGCTTTACGCTCTTCTGGGTATGGATAAAGGGCAGCACAGCCAATAATCAAGCCGTCTTTTTCGATGATGGTAAATTTTCCTATCTCTTGCTCTAGCTGCTCTCGAGAGCGCCTAACGAGTACACCTTGTTCTTCTAAAGGGCGAATGAGGTCTAAGATACCGCCAATATCGTCAATATTAGCTTGCCTCACTTGTTCAGCACTCGCCATAACAACTTGGGTACCGATACCGTCGAAAGAGAACAACTCCTGAATTAAGGCGCCATCTACTTTATAACTGATCAAGTGGCTACGAGGTACTCCGGCACGGCAAGCGGCAATAGAGCCTTTAAGAAAGCGCAGTGTCCCAGTGTTGTAATCTAGGTCAGGAGACGTATTTTCAGAAAGCGTTTTGATGACATGCTCCGCCTCAATTGGTAGTAACTCGGCGACAGCATTGCCGTTGTCATCAATGACACCTTGTTCGGAGCAAAAACCAATCAGCTTATCCGCACCCAGCTTTATCGCTAGTTGGGTGGCGACTTCTTCCGATAATAAATTGAAGCACTCGCCAGTCACAGAGCTAGCAATGGGACCTAGCAGAACAATTGAACCTTGATCAAGAGTGCGGTTGATAGCATCGGTGTCAATGCGGCGAATGCGTCCACTATGGCAATAGTCCACACCATCATCAACGCCGAGTGGCTGAGCAATGATGTAGTTTCCGCTAACGACATTGAGCTGGGTGCCTGCCATCGGAGTGTTGTTGAGGCTCATTGATAGGCGCGCAGTAATCGCAAGTTGAAGTTGTCCGGCAGCTTGCATAACAACAGATAAAGCCGATTCATCCGTAATGCGGATATTTTTGTGGTAAGGCGTAGTGAGGTCTTGTTTTTCTAGCAGCTGATTAATTTGAGGACGTGCACCATACACCACCACGACTTTGATTCCGAGGCTGTGCATGAGTGCGATATCATTAATAATATTGCCAAAATTTTTGTGTGCGACGGCTTCTCCGCCCAGCATGATCACCATGGTTTTTCCGCGGTGAGCATTGACATAAGGTGTTGATTGACGAAATCCTTTTACGAGAGCAGTACTACGAATTTTCACTACAGCCATTCCTTTGTTTAATTATGTCAAAATAATGCCTTTTTATTCACTTGGTGGCAAGGTGAAATTTTGGAATAAAGCACAAACATATTGAGGTAGGTTCTTGGTCCTGTTAAGAGGGAAGGTTACAATGGTGGCGTCTTTCCTCAATACGTGAACCTCATGTCTTCTGCTGTTAATAAGAATGCTGCGATCACTGCTTCAAATCTGTCAAAAACGTCATCTAAATCAATGCTTCGTAAGTGGCTAGAGCGTTCTCTCATGCTTATAGCGATAGTTGGAACCGTTGTCGTGTGCATGCTGTATAGTGATTTGATTACTCGAACCATTAATCCGCCCATTCCCAAATCGACAATTTATGGTCGCTGGGTTGAGCAAGATGTTGCGCCTTATGCTCGTGAAGAATTTGTGTTGAGTGAGCGCGGTGTTACCGTAAATGGTTCTACAGTGGCGACCAGTTTTGAATTCGATGGGGATTCGTTTTCGTATCGAGTGGGTTCAAATGAGCGGCACTTCAATTTTGTGGGTAAGCAGCATGCAGAAATGAAGCTGGATGCCAATGCACATTATCTACCTGTATTCCGTTTAGAGGGGCGTGCAAGGATTGCGGTAAGATAGTCGTTTTTATCTTTGTCTGTTAAGCAGAGATCTCTTGCGTCTGTGAGTCACATGGATGATCACAATTTCATCTCTCAATCAGTAAATCTTACTTTCAAACATAATCCGGACAATTCCGTAATTCTTCCGCTGCTATCATGTTGTATTAACTGAATGAATTCACAACGAGTAAACGGATTGGCTTAGCGTTGAAACATTTGTCGTTGCTTTTCAATTGCACCGTATGCATTTGTTTGCCATCCTTTTGCTATTCTCTTTTACGGAAAAGACACGTGTTAAAAAAACTCCTTCCTATTATCTCTTTGAGCCTACTCTTTGGCTGTGCTCAACAAAATGATCGTGCTCAGCAATATCTTGATGGTGAGTTTCCTCAGATCCTCAATCAAGTGGATGTGGTTGAGTCTAACAAACCACGCGATTTTACTGAATTTAACAAGCAAGCTGAGCAAGTGGTGATAAAGTCACCATCCATGGCGAAGATGTACCAACCGCTATATCAACGATTAAGTGAGTGGGCGCAACAGAGCGGAGATACCAGTGCGTTGAGTGCGTTTGGCATTCAAGCCGCGCAATTGGGTGGTGGTGATAAAAAAGGTAATGTGCTGTTTACCGGATACTTTTCTCCCGTGATGGAACTGCGTCATACACCAAACGACATTTTTAAGTACCCAGTTTATGGCAAGCCAAACTGCTCATCAGATTGTCCGACTCGCGCGGAGATCTACAATGGAGCACTAGATGGACAAGGTTTGGTGCTAGGTTACGCGCCTAATCGTATCGACCCATTTATGATGGAAGTACAGGGCAGTGGCTATGTGCATTTTGAAGATGATGATACGTTGGAGTACTTCGCGTACGCAGGGAAAAATAATAAAGCTTACGTCAGCATTGGCCGAATTTTGATTGAACGTGGTGAAGTCCCGCGTGAAAAAATGTCTCTCAAAGCGATTAAAGAGTGGGTAATGGACAACGACGACGCAACAGTACGCGAGTTGTTGGAGCAAAACCCTTCTTACGTCTTCTTTGCGCCAAAAGCGGAAGCGCCAGTAACGGGGTCGGCTGGTATTCCTTTGTTGCCAATGGCCGCGGTCGCGGGTGACCGTTCTATCTTACCAATGGGCACACCAATCTTGGCGGAAGTACCATTGCTGAATGCGGATGGTACGTGGAGCGGTGCTCATCAACTGAGAATGCTGATCGTTTTAGACACTGGTGGTGCGGTAAAACAGAACCATTTGGATCTGTATCATGGCATTGGTGCGAGAGCAGGAACGGAAGCAGGGCACTACAAGCATTTTGGTCGAGTTTGGAAACTTGGGCTGGAAAACTCACCAACTCAAGCGCCTTGGGCTTTACCGCCAGAAAAGCTACAATAGCGACCCAAGAAAGAGGAACACTCTCTTATCTAGACATTTCATCAAAGAGTGCGTATAAATCGCACTCTTTGTTTTTCTATCGATCATCTGGACTTCAATATGCGTGAACTCGATACCCCAGCATCTGACAGCTACAATCAACGCTTTGGCGGCACTCGTCGTCTTTATGGCAACAGTGAAGTAGACATTCTTCGCGCTGCACACGTTTGTGTGATTGGTATTGGTGGCGTAGGTTCATGGGCGGTGGAAGCGCTGGCTCGTACGGGGATCGGTGAGTTGACTCTGATTGATATGGACGATGTTTGTGTCACGAATATTAACCGCCAAATTCATGCGATGACGGGCACCGTTGGCCAAAGCAAAATTGAAGTGATGGCCGAGCGTGTCAAATTGATCAACCCAGAGTGTAAAGTCAACCTGATTGATGATTTCATCACGCCAGGCAATCAACATGAGTACTTAAGCAAAGAGTTTGATTACGTGCTAGATGCGATTGACAGCGTAAAAGCGAAGGCGTCTTTGTTGGCGTATTGCCGCAGCAACAAGATCAAAGTGATCACCACGGGTGGTGCTGGTGGTCAGGTTGACCCAACGCAGATCATGGTCGCTGATTTAACGAAAACGATCCAAGATCCTCTAGCGAAGAAAATCAAAGACACCTTGCGTCGTCATCATAACTTCCCTAAGAATCCGGCTCGTAAGTTTGGTATTGATTGCGTGTTTTCAACCGAGCAGCTGAAGTATCCTCAAGCAGACGGTTCAGTGTGTGGTGTGAAGTCGACAGCGGAAGGCCCAAAACGTATGGATTGTGCTAGCGGTTTTGGTGCGGCGACTGTTGTAACTGCAACGTTTGGCTTTGTCGCGGTATCGCGAATCGTTGAGAAGTTGATTTCAAAATATAAGAAGTAAACTAGAAGAAGAGCGCATCATGACAGATTTTCCCGTTTCTCCATTTGGTACAGATATCACCAGCGAAGACATTGTAGCGACTATGCAGCAATTTCAAGGCTGGGAAGATCGCTACCGTCAGGTTATTCAGTGGGGTAAAAAGCTGCCACAAATGCCAGAAGAGCTGAAATCAGAACAAGTTACCGTTTCGGGTTGTGAAAGCTTGGTGTGGTTAGTGAGCAAAGAGCAAGATGGCGTTTGGCATTTTTGTGCGGACTCCGATGCGCGTATCGTCCGTGGATTGATTGCCTTGGTAATGGCAGCTTATGACGGTAAAACGGCCGATCAAATTCAAGCATTTGATATTGATGCTTATTTTGATCAGCTGGGGCTTGTCTCCCATTTAAGCCCGTCACGTGGTAATGGCTTGAAAGCTATTGTAGAGCAGATTAAGCAAATCGCCGTGTAACGAGTCATTTTCCCAACTCTTAAAAAACGCCGAATAGCCTAACTGTTTGGCGTTTTTTGTATCTGAGTTGAGATATTTTTTGCATATGGATAAAAAGTATGCAAATGGTCGACTATTTTAGCGTTAATTAACCATTCTATTGATCCTGGTTCATTATATTGCCCACTTGGTTTTTATAAACTCAATTGTATTTAAAATTTGTCTATATTAGATAATAGACATATGCCCCATTCGCTCCTATTCCCCAATGTGGAAACACACTTGGAAGCGATTGGGTTACTTAGATACAAATGCTAGGAACCTCCCTATATGCAATTCACCTTGGAACATGCGCAAGACGTGTTATCCGGAATGCCAGACCCCACTTTTATTCTGAGTGAAGATGGTATCTATATTGATGTTTTTGGAGGAACAGATAAAAAAGCCTATCACGATGGAAGTAATTTGATAGGTGAGACGCTGCACAGCGTACTCGAGAAAGATAAAGCTGACTGGTTTATCGAACAGATAAATCGGTCACTGAAACAAGACAGTATTGTGACGATCGAGTACAAGATGTGCGCCGACAGCATTCAGGGAATAGATGCTAACAGTGGGCCAAGAGGCGAGCTATACTACGAAGGCAAGATCTGCCCACTCGCTATAAAATACCGGGGTCGTCGCGTTGTCCTTATTCTTACACGCAACATCTCCAATCGCCACCGAGTTGAAACCCTTCTTCGCCATCAAAGCCAAATAGATGCTCTCACCAATATCTACAACCGACGTGTTTTTTTCGAAAAGCTCACAGAAGAAGTTATTAAATCCCAAGCTCCAGATTATCACTCCGCGTTGTTATTGTTTGATTTGGACTTTTTTAAAGTCATCAATGATAAACGTGGTCATGATGCGGGGGATTATGTCTTAGAGACGTTAGCTGATTTGGTTTCTCACTTACTCGTCAAAGACGAAATTTTCGCAAGAGTCGGAGGGGAGGAGTTTGCGATTATTTTGCCAGAAACTTCTCTGTCGGCGGCGAAAGAGGTAGGAGAGGAAGTACGTTCCCACATTCAAAATTGTCAGTTCGAATTTGAAAAGATTGAAATTCCGGTCACGGTGAGTGTAGGCGTGGTGGAAATAGGCAGAAATGAAACCACCAAACGTTTGTATGCGCATGCAGATAAAGCGCTTTATGCTGCGAAAAGAAATGGCAGAAATTGCGTGGCGACTCTGGATAGGCAGATGGAGTAACCTTGTTGGTTACTCCAAATCAAACCGTTGGCGTTATAGCATGTCGACGGCTTTTTCTACGGCGGCGATGAGTCTTTCCACATCGCTCGTCGTGTTATAAATACCAAAAGAGACGCGTACCGTGCCTTTCACATTTAGCGCATCCATCAATGGGTGAGCGCAGTGGTGTCCTGCTCGTACCGCAATGCCTTGTTGATCGAGCAGCGTCGCAATATCTTGGTGATGAACGCCGTCCATTACGAAGGTCAGTACAGAGGCATTCGGTTGATAGCCTAGAATATGGATGTCATCCAAAGCGCTTAGTGCTTGGTAGGCCTTATCCTGAAGCGCATGGAGATGAGTCTCTACTTCGTGATGGTCAAAACCTTGGTACCACTCAATGGCTTTCGCTAGAGCAATCGCGCCCGCAACGTTTGGTGTGCCCGCTTCAAATTTTCCAGGAAGTGCAGAAAACGTCGTTTTTTCGAAAGAAACGCGTTCAACCATTTTACCGCCGCCGTGCCATGGTGGCATGGCTTCCAAAAGTTCAAGCTTGCCGTATAAAACCCCAATGCCTGCTGGTGCATAAAGTTTGTGACCTGAGAAAACGTAGAAATCGATATCTGATGCCGATAAATCAAGTTGCTCATGTACGATGCCTTGCGCGCCATCAACTACAATAACCGCGCCAACGTTGTGCGCCAGTTCAGTGATTTTTTCTATAGGTTGGCGTGTGCCTGTTACGTTGGTTATTTGCGCGCAAGCAACAATTTTACAGCGGTCAGACAGAAGCGCCTCAAATGCACTGATGTCGAACTGGCAATCTGATGTCATCGGAACTTTAATGACTTTAGCACCCGTTTGCTCTGCCACGATTTGCCAGGGCACGATGTTGGCGTGGTGCTCCATCTCGCTAATCAAGATCTCATCACCTGGTTGTAACGTGCTACGGGCGTAGGTTTGAGCAATTAAGTTCAGTGCTTCGGTTGCGCCCCGTGTCCAAATGATCTCTTTAGAGCTGTTTGCACCAATAAAGCTTGCCACTCGTTCTCGTGCCGCTTCAAACTGGCTGGTGGCATTAGCCGTTAAACTATGGCTGCCACGGTGAACATTGGCATTTTGCGCACTGTAGTAATGACTGATGACATTAATCACACATTGCGGTTTTTGCGTTGTCGCTGCGCTATCTAGATACACTAAGGGCGTATCGTTGACGGATTGGTTTAGAGCAGGAAATTGCTCGCGTACAGCATTTACGTCAAACATTATTCTTCACCAAGCTTGTGGTAGTGCAGAGTAGGCAGAGGGATCATTGGTTCAGCAACTGACCATGCGTGTTTTTTACCTGAGAGTTGAATGATTACTTCCATCGCGAACTCTAAAGCTGTACCCGGACCTTGACTGGTGATCAGGTTGTGGTTGATATCAAAGGTCACGCGTTTGCTGCGCCACTTCTCTTCCGGGATATGTGACTGAAAGCTCGGGTGACAGGTCATCAGTGATTGTGGGAAAAGATCATGGTGTTGCAATACCAACGCCGGTGCTGCGCAGATAGCAGCGACCAATTTTCCCTCGTAGATGTGCTGCTTAAGGATTTCTATCATCACCGTGCTATCACGAAAAATTTCTGCACCACCAACACCACCAGAAAGCGCTATGGCGTCAAACTCATCATCAGCGATATCGACTAGCTTACAATCGGCAGTTAGTGTGACTCCGCGAGAAGCTTTCATCGTCAATGATCCATCAAAAGCAGCACTCGCTACTGTAACGTCATAACCCGCGCGAACCATCATGTCGATAACGGTGACGGCTTCCATTTCTTCGGTGCCTGGAGCGATTGGCACTAAGATTTTCTTACTCATTGTTCTGTCCAGCTTTGTTCTATTTGTTTGATGCGTTGGTAAAGTTTTAAATTCTCAGGCGTATTGATACGATGTTTCTCGGCAGCCTTTAACAAGTATCCGGTTATAAAATCAATTTCCGTTCGACGTTGATGGAATACGTCTTGCCTCATTGAAGAATAGTTCTCAGCTGTGGCGTTCACCACTTGCATTACCGTATCGAAAAGAGAGCGAAACTCGATAGCAATACCTTCTTTACTCATTACTTCAACCAGTTCTTGAGTGATGCTTTCGAGTTGTATCTTAAACTCGGGCTGCGCAAGCTCACCATTCTTACACTGGTGAATCGCAGTCAGTGGGTTAATCGCGCAGTTAATTGCTAACTTAGTCCATAACGCAGATTGGATGTGTGGATTCCAAATGACCTCTGGAAGAGCATGATGCATAACATCTTGCAGAAAAGCGCACTGCATTCCTTTGTCATTATAACCACCCGCTTGCGTTGTTCCGTGACCGGTATGCAATACGTGTTGGTTATCTGGTTTGTATGCGCCGTGCGTCGTTGTTGCGAGCACTATCGGATTGTTTGGCACAACCTTCTCCAAGGCAGAGGCAGTACCCATACCATTGTGCATCAGCATGATAATCGTGTCTGTATTGATATGAGGGAGCAAAGGCTGAATGGCGTCTTCCACTTGCCAAGCTTTTACCGTGATCAAAATGAGATCTGCTTTATTTACGGAGGAAATATCTTGATTACTGAATACGATTGCGGGTGTGTCATCCAACTGAAGTGATTGTTGGCTTTCAGAACTTCTTCCCCACAATGAAACATTGTGCCCGGCAAGCTTAAATTTTGTTGCCCAGAGTGAGCCCACCGCACCTGGACCGAGGATAAGGATATTCACCAAACGCTCTCATTAAAAAGGTTTGCTGCAAGGATAATGAGGGAAAAAAGGAAAGCAAATAAAAATGGCGCCGAAAGGCGCCATTTTTGAGCAAACTTAGTGGTTCAATTAGAACTTGTAAGTTACAGCAAGGTAGTGGCCAAAGCCAGTTGACTTGAACCCATCAGTATCTTTGATACCGTACACGTCTTTGTAACCTTTTAGACCGTAACCCACTGCGAAGCGGTCTGAGTGCCAGTAGATACCGTTGAACATTGCACCACCGTTTGACGCGGTTGAACCAAACTTGTTACCAGCATCATCATCCATACCGAATTGGTAATCGATGTAGCCTTGGTAAGAAATGAATGAACCGTTCTCGAAGAAGTAGAATGGTTTGAACCAGTTAGTCGAGATTTGGAAACCGTTCCAATCCTTTTTGTTGCCGTCGTAAGTGCCGTATAGGTTAACACCAACTTTACCAAACCAAGGAACCATTACGTCAGAACCTAGACCGATTTTTTGAGAGTTAACACCAGAGTTACCACCCCACTCGATTAGAGTTGCAACGTATAGCTCTTGAACTGGACCGAAAGATAGGTCTTTACCAGTTACCGCATCTAGAGACATACGTGGAGCGAATTTCATAAAGATCTTCTCTGCGCCAGCTTTGTCGCTACCTGGATCAGAAGTTAGGTTGAATACATCAACGTAGCCGTAAAGGTCGAAGATACCAGAGCGGCCGCCGAATTCCATTTCTAGGTAGTCGTGTGAAGACTCACCTGGAAGTTCGTCAAATGCACCCATTAGGTTAAATTGCATCCACTTGTAATCGTTTTTGTGAATATCGCCGTCAGAGTAATCTGCCGCCATAACTGGAGCTGAAGTAGCCGCTAGAAGGCTAAGAGCTAAAAGTGATTTACGCATAAGGGGACTCTCTATGTTTGTAATGATTCAGAACACGCAATCTGTGCTGCGCTTTCCAATTGGCGGGAATAATAGCGATAAAAATCCCAAATGAAAGTGATAAAGGGTGCAAAATGAAACGTTTTTGGTGAGTTGCATCACGAAATTATCTTTATTTACGGAACTTTTTGTTTGTTGCATTTTATTGCAATAAATGTGTGATTTGGATCGTTTGCGTGAGCGATTTTATGACTTTTTAAGCCAGTCGATTAACCAACATAAATCGTTAGTGATCGGAGTGATAAGGGATTCGTATGTATCCGTGAATCAAAGAGGACGTTTGAATGAAAGAAGTCATGTTATTCCCACTCACTTCAGTTGTACTCCCTGAAGGTAAAATGAATCTGCGCATTTTTGAGCCACGATATAAGCGAATGGTAAAGGAATGCAGCCTACAAAATGTGGGTTTTGGAGTTTGCCTAGTAGGAAGTGAAGGTGACCCTAAAGACGTGGGTAACGTTTCATCTATCGGAACTTTGGTCAGGATTGTTGATTTTGAAACACTCAGTGATGGTCTTCTTGGTATTACAGTCGCTGGTGAGAAACGCTTTGTTGTCAAACGAGTTCGTGCAGATGCGGACGGCTTACGCCATGCAGAGGTCGAATGGTTAGACAATTGGCAACATCCAGACAACTCACCAGATTTCTTCTATTTAAGCCAGCAGTTATCCCATGTTTATGAAGAGTTTCCTCAACTTGGAAACCTCTACCAGCATCGTTTTTACGATGACTCAGCTTGGGTGACCCAGCGCTGGCTTGAATTACTTCCTTTAGACTGCAATCTGTTCGAACAGCTCGTTGGCGCAGAGAACTGCATTCCTGCGTTGCAATTTCTGACAGAAGCCATAGAAGCCCCGACTAACAAAGAGGCAAGGATATGAAAGGATTTGGCAGAGCTGCGCTAACTATGGTGGCGGCATTAGGACTGGCGGCGTGTGGCTCCGACAGTGACACTATCGGGTATTCCAATTTACAAGCAGTGCACGCGTCTTCTGATGCGCCGCTTGCAAATGTGTGGATCAACGATAAACCATCATTAACGAATGTTGATTATGGTGTGGGATCTGGCTACGTTAAATTGCGAGAGGGGATGAATTCGATTCAGGTCGATGTTCAGCTCCCAGGTAATGAAACCGCGACCGTAATACCTAAAACAGAACTAGATCTTGATTCCGACCTCAATTATAACGTGTTCGTTGTTGGCGATGCCGATGGTTCGCCAAACCCAGTTGAGCCTTTAGTTGTGACTCGCAGCGCCGATTCAATGGCTGATGCCAATAGTCTAGATGTTCAAGTTGTTCATGCAGCTTCAGGCGTTCCTGCTGTTGATCTTTATGTCACTGAGCCAGGTGTTGCTCTTGCTAGCGCGACTCCAATAACTAACCTTGCTTACAAAGCTTCTACCGACGTATTGAACATCCCAGCTGGTGAGTATCAAGTTCGACTTGCCGTAGGAGACAGCGTTGCTTTTGACTCCGGCACAGTACCTCTTGCGGCTAATTCCAACTTGACGATTGCCGCTATCGGCACAGGAGATTCGAATAGCACGTCACCTGTCAAACTCTTGGTGTTGGACGGTTCGGGCTCTTCTATAATTGAAGATATGGGCAGCCAAGCTGAAGTAAGAGTCGGACACCTTGTCGATGGAGCGCCAGTCGTCGATGTTAACGTTAACGGGGCGGCCTTCGCTCCTCTTGCCGACTTAGCGTTCAAAGAGATTCGTGGTTATTTGGATCTTGCTGCTGGCGCTTACGATATTGACGTTTACGTGGATGGCACAACAACCAATCCGATCATAGATGTTGACGGGTTAATGGTTGCAGGTGGAATGGATTACAGTGTTTATGCAGTCGGTGTTGTTAGCCCAGCGATTGATATCGAAGCTCTGGTTGTTGAAGATATGAGACGCGCTGTGGCGACTAGCGCGACATTGAATGTGACACACGCTGCGGCTAATCCTATAGCGGAAATGGTGGATATTTACCTCACTACGAGTGCAGGAATAGATGGAAGTGATCCAACTATTGCTAATTTTGCGTATAAAAATAGCGTACAAGGATTATATGTCGCTGAAGGTACATATTATGTAACGGTAACAGTGGCTGGTAACCCAAGTATTGTTGCGGTTGACTCAGCACCAGTCAATGTAATGAACGGTGTTGTGTACCAAGTCGTTGCCATTGATGATGGGAACAACGGTGGTTTCAACTTGTTGGTCGATGACGTGACCGATTAGGACGAATGGGAGGAGGAGACTCCTCCCACAAATTAAGGCCGATTATGATGAGTGATAGCCCGAAAAAACTGGGGCGCAGTGATTGGAACGATTACATGGATAAAGTGAAGGCTCGAGACAAAGATGCGTTCGCTTTTGTATTCCGTTTTTACGCACCCAAGCTGAAGCAATTCGCTTACAAACATGTTGGTAATGAGCAAGTTGCTATGGAGATGGTGCAAGAGACCATGGCGACAGTTTGGCAGAAAGCGCACCTCTATGATGGTGAAAAGAGCGCGTTATCGACTTGGATATATACCATAATCCGAAACCTTTGTTTTGATTTGCTGAGAAAACAGAAAGGTAAGGAATTACACATTCATTCTGATGACATTTGGCCGTCAGAGTATTATCCACCTGATCTTGTTGATCACTATTCACCAGAACAAGATATGTTGAAAGAACAGGTGGTTAAGTTTTTAGATATATTACCGAAAAACCAGAGAGATGTTTTACAAGCGGTATATCTTGAAGAGCTACCTCATCAACAGGTCGCGGAATTATTTGATATACCCCTCGGTACTGTAAAATCCAGGCTGAGGCTTGCAGTAGAAAAGCTAAGGCATTCAATGCATACGGAGCAACTATGAACAAACACCCAGATAACAGCTTGTTAGAAGCATACGCTTCGGGAAGCATTGATGCGGTTTCTGGTCTTGTGGTCGCAACCCATTTAGAAACATGCACCAAGTGCCGAGCTTATGTGAACCAAGTCGAAGCAAGTCAAGCGAACATCGTAAGTGACATACCTTCTGAGTATGTTTCTGAATTTGACGACATGTTTAATGACATCATCAATGCGGAGCCAGCGACTGATAATATCGTGATCCGCGACTCTGCTGCTGTTAATGTCGCAGGAAAAAGTTTCGCTCTTCCTAAAACTTTAGCGCGTTTCTCTGACCTCGTAGGGTCATGGAGAAGTTACGGAGGCAAGGTTTTTAGTGCTCAGATTGACCTAGGGGAAGACGCTCGTGTCAGCTTAATGTACATCGGGGAAGATGTGCAAATTCCTCAACATACGCACAAAGGCCTGGAGTCTACATTGATCCTGCATGGCGGATTTAGTGACGAGGATGGCCAATATGAAGAGGGCGATTTGATGATTAGAGACGCATCAGTGAAGCACAGCCCTTACACTAAGGCCGGAGAAGACTGCTTGTGTTTAACCGTATTGACTGAGCCGATGATCTTTACTCAAGGCGTGGCACGTATATTTAATATGTTTGGTAAAGGGTTATACCCATAGACCTCTTATCTTATATCTCGCAAAACAAAAACCACCGAATTCGGTGGTTTTTTATATGTTTCGTTAATGCTTGTGACGTGCTTTTTCCAATAGAGCATCAAAGTAATGTCGTAGCGAGTACAACATAATCAAGCTTGGCACGACCATGACAGCGGTAAGCACGAAGAATGTGCTCCAATCATTAAGATAATCCACTAGCTCGCCACTGAAAGAAGCAAGAGTCGTCCGTCCGAAGTTTCCTAGAGAAGCAAGCAACGCATACTGAGTTGCCGAAAATGCTTGTCCGGTTAGAATCGTCAAAAATGAAACAAAAGCGACAGTTGAGAAAGCAGTCGTAAAGTTATCGACAATAATCGTGGCTAAGTACAAGTGCTCGTTTGGGCCTACCGAAGCAATCCAAGCAAACATCAAGTTACTGGCAGACATAGCAATACCACCGATCATTAATCCACGTACAATACCAAACCTAACGTTGAACATGCTTCCGACAAAAGTAAAGAAGATGGTGGCTCCCCAACCAATCAGTTTGGAGTAATAGCCAATTTGTTCATTGCTAAAACCAATATCTTTGTAGAACGCGATCGACATCCTGCCCAAAAACGCTTCGCCAATTTTAAATAGGAAAACGAACAGCAACAGAGTAATCGCGACACGGACACCATTGCGATTAAAGAAATCAAGGAAAGGTTCCACAACAGTCACGGTAAACCAAGCTACGACTTTCGAACCAACCACTTCTTTGTGGCGTTGTTCAGCGGCAGACTGAAGTTGTTCGCGTTGAGTCTTAGGTTCACCGACTAAAATCGTAAAGACCATTAGAATGCCGACTATCACCGCCATCCCGTAATACACACCATTCCAACCGACACTGTCAGCATTAACAAACGCTAAATAACCCGGTAGTGAATAACCTGTCCACCAGCCAATGACCGCCATTGCAGAAGCTTGAGGCAGTTTAGACTCTTCTGACTTTGGGAAAGTATCAATACGAAAAGCATCAATTGCGATGTCTTGTGTCGCTGAAGCCGTTGCAATACACAAGGCGAGTAGTGACGCAAACACCAAGTTTTCCGCTGGATTAACACCGGCAATAAATAGGGTAGCGACGAGTACGATACTTTGACAAAAGAAAATCCAGCTACGTCTTTGCCCCAGCAGTCTAAAGAGGACTGGCAGCTTCACGCGGTCAACCAGAGGTGCCCACAGAAAGTTGATCGCATAGACCGCAAAAACGCTACCAAAATAGCCAATTGCGGAGAGGGTCAAGCCGGCATCTTTTAGCCAACCTGACATGTTTGAACCGATAAGAACCCACGGAAAGCCGCTAGAGCAGCCCAGCATGAAAACCCACATGAGTCGTTTATCGAGGTAACTTTTTACCGTTTCCAACCAAGTGATGGAAGGTAATGAAGACATAAATCAATCCAATAAAATGAAGCCGTTGAAAGAGAAAGCCCTTCGATTATTCAAAGGGCTTATCGTTTTGGCTATTTAAGTAGTGTAGCTTTGGTGATGACGATTTGCGTCTCTGGTACATCACGCATTCGGCCTACCGTCGTGGTCGGCTGCTGAGCCATTTTCTGGATAACGTCGAACCCCTCAGTAACCTCACCAAATACAGCATAACCTGGTGGTCGAGCGCCATAGTTGAGAAAGTCATTGTCGACTAAGTTGACGAAAAACTGACGAGTTGCAGAGTTTGGTGCATTGGTTCGTGCCATGGCGATGGTAGCACGGTCATTGTTTAGACCATTATTTCCTTCGTTTTTGATTGGCGCGTATGTTTTCACCATCTGCATATCTTGGTTAAAGCCGCCACCTTGTGCCATGAAGCCTGGGATAATACGATGAAAAATAGTACCCTCGTAGCTCCCATCTTCTACATATTTTAGAAAATTAGCGACAGTGATAGGTGCTTTCTCTTCGTTTAACTCAACCGTAAATGAACCAAGTGTCGTTTCAAACGCTACTTTTGGTCCAGCCCAAACGCTGCAGCTGAGTAGTGCTAAGGACAGAATCGCTTTGCGTAACATTAGAAACGCTCCTGCATGTACTGACGAAGCTCAGGGTCATTGGCAATCTCTTTAAGCGTCAATGTCACCACATCATTCAATGTCTCTTCAATATCGGCATCAGAAGCACTCAATGTGCCAGATCGCTTTGCTGTACCTGTATAAGTTTTGACTAGCTTGCCCTCAGGTGTCTCTGCTGTGATTTCCAGCACAACTTTAGCATCCATCTCATTTTCCATCACCGAATGCTTCACGTTGACCAACGCTTCTTGAACGCTCAATTCAATCGCGTTGTTGCTGTTTAGATCCGCATGGAAACCTTGAGATGAGAATTGCTTCTCTAATGCTTCTTCTAACGCAATACGTAAATTCTGTTTAGCATGAAGAGGAAGAATGTTCGAACGGCCGTTATCCACCAACGCCACGTACTGCGCTGCACGTACATCTTTGCTGGTCAAACTGTAAGTCTTGCCTTGAACAATTGGATTGGTGCTCAATGTGCTTTCTGGCATCAGGTTCAGCTGAGGTTGTTGAGGGGCTGAACACGCAGCAAGCAACGCAACCGAAGCCGCAAGTACCAATTTTCTCATTTTATTATTCCTTTTAACTATTTTGCTAAAGCTTATTTTGCGCTTAATTTAGCAGGATTTTTTGTAGCCTGTAAAATCACAAACTTATTGTTGGAAGCGATAAGTTTCACATTTTTATCGCCAAACAGACGTTTGAGTTTTGCGTCGTACCCGAGGTGACGATTTCCGATAACCAGTAAACGGCCATTTTCACTTAATACTTGTTTAGCATCGCAGAACATTTGCCAAGCAATATGATCGGTGATTGCCTGTTGTTGATGAAACGGTGGATTACACATAACCATAGAGCTGCTGCTGTGTTTAAAACCGTCCAAGCAATTGTTCGCTATGCACTGTATGTCTCTATTTTCACCAAGGTTGTCGCGTAGGTTCTGTTTTGCCGACTCAAGCGCCATAAAGCTTTCATCAACACATGTTAGCCGAGCATTTGGATTCAACTGACCAAATTTAACAGACAGAACACCATTGCCGCAGCCGAGGTCGATGACATTGTCTATTGAAGGGTCTTGAGGCAGGTGCTGCAGCATAAAGCGTGCACCTAAATCTAAACTTTCTCCTGAATAGACATTTGGCATGTTCTTGAGTTCGATATCTTCGCCATCAACGCGCCAAGTCGTGAAAGGCATTACTTCAATCGTAGGCTCAACTGTTGCTTGAGAAAACACCAATCTGTGCTTTTTCCAGGCCAAAGATGTTTTTGTTTCGCCTAAGTATTTTTCAAACAGTTTTAGCGTCGAAGTATGAATGTCTTTCGCTTTATTGACTGCAATGACGGGGCAGGAAGCCGGTAGCGCCTTTCTTAATTGGCTTAGTATCCACACTAGATGGCGGTTACTTTTGGGCAGTTGCAGCAAGACGAGATCAATATTGGCAGGAACGAGGTCCATCGTGGTGGCAAACGCTACTTTATTGCACTGGTTTTGCTCGAGATTTTGCTGTGCACCTTTATGTGAGATGAATGAATCACTCATTAGCGTTACATGGTGCTTTTCCGAAAACCAGCAGGAGAGGGCACCAAAGCTGTCATTAATCACGAGGATGTTTTGATTGTCTGGCAAAGCAAGCTCTTCAACATGATTAATAAGATACTCATCACCGGCATCCCACGCTTGTAGCGTTTCGTTACTACGTTTTGGGAAACGATGAAGTGTTAAGCTTCGCTCGTGAAGGTTCAGTTCGGTTTTCATAGCTAAATGTAAGTTGATTTAGAAATTAAGTGTTATTGTCGCAAATGATGACGTGTCGAGATACAAAAAGCTGTCAAATTTTACGAGTTCAGTGATGGCTGCTCTTTAGACATGTTCGTGGAGTCAAGCGCCTTGAGACAATATGTCTACAAAGTGCGTCAATAATGAGAGTGACGTTTGAGTGATGCATGTCTGCTTTACTTAGGTATATACTTATGGAATTCGCATCAATGAGGAACGAATATGATCCAAGAAATCATAGAGAAGAAACTACACAGTGAGCTGCAACCCAGCTATCTCAAAGTCATTAATGAGAGCTACATGCATAATGTGCCACCAGGCTCAGAGAGTCATTTCAAAGTGATTGTTGTGAGTGATTCGTTCGCGGGACAGCGTTTGATTGGGCGCCATCGTCAAGTTCATCAAATTTTGGCAGATGAACTGGACAACCACATTCATGCATTAGCTATTCATACATATACTGATGAAGAGTGGAAGCGTGAACAAGATGGCGCCCCTGATAGCCCGATGTGTATGGGTGGTGGTCACTAAAAACGCAAGATATAAAGGTGCAGAGAAAGGTGGCTTAAGGCCATCTTTTTTCGTTTTACATTCTTTAGGGACGTTAACGTGGCACAAATTCTGGTTAAAAAATGTGTTAACAGTGTTTCAACAAATGAATGGAAATTGCAGAATATTTCAGGCGATGAATATCACTTTTCCATAAGATATGTATGGAATATGGCATTTGTGCGATGGGTCAAAGTTATGACTATTCTTTGACCTTTTAGACCTGATTCTACCGAAATAACCCCTCTATTCTAATGATTGATCATGGCATCAAGTTCCTAAAAAATGCTAGACTACGGCACCTGATAAATCTCGCGTATTCCTTGTGACGAGATTTTTAATAGGATGTTGCGATTTTGATGTTTAAAACAACATCAAAACCGGACACTGATGTCGTGTCTAAAAGTTACGCAATCAAAAGAATCTTTTTCCCGATAAAAGTAGTGCAAGTGCGTATGATTACAATAAAGAAGGGCTTGGATCTTCCTATCGCAGGAACTCCATCCCAGGTGATTAATGATGGTAAGACCATCAAAAAAGTCGCCTTGCTTGGCGAAGAGTACGTTGGCATGCGACCTACCATGCATGTCCGCGTTGGTGATGAAGTGAAAAAAGCGCAAGTTCTTTTTGAAGATAAAAAGAACCCAGGCGTGAAATTTACTGCACCAGCAGCCGGTAAAGTGATCGAAGTTAACCGTGGCGCTAAACGTGTCCTTCAATCTGTAGTGATTGAAGTGGCAGGTGAAGAGCAGGTGACATTTGATAAGTTCGAAGCCGCTCAACTTTCAGGTCTAGATCGTGAAGTGATCAAGACTCAGTTGGTTGACTCTGGCTTATGGACCGCTTTACGTACTCGTCCGTTTAGCAAGGTTCCTGCAATCGAGTCTTCTACTAAGGCTATTTTCGTAACTGCAATGGATACTAATCCACTAGCAGCTAAGCCTGAGTTGATCATTAATGAGCAACAAGAAGCATTCATTGCTGGTCTAGACATTCTTTCAGCCCTGACAGAAGGCAAGGTTTACGTATGTAAATCTGGCACTAGCCTGCCACGCTCTTCACAGTCTAACGTAGAAGAACACGTCTTCGATGGCCCTCACCCAGCAGGTCTTGCTGGCACCCACATGCATTTCCTATACCCAGTAAATGCAGAGAATGTGGCATGGAGCATCAACTACCAAGACGTTATCGCGTTCGGTAAGCTGTTCCTAACTGGTGAGCTATGCACAGATCGTGTTGTGTCTCTAGCTGGCCCAGTTGTGAATAACCCTCGTCTAGTTCGTACCGTAATGGGTGCAAGCTTAGATGACCTAACAGATAACGAGCTGATGCCTGGCGAAGTTCGTGTGATCTCTGGTTCAGTACTAACAGGTACACATGCAACTGGTCCACACGCATACCTTGGCCGTTACCATCAACAGGTTTCTGTATTACGTGAAGGCCGTGAAAAAGAACTATTTGGCTGGGCAATGCCTGGTAAGAATAAGTTCTCGGTAACTCGCTCTTTCCTTGGTCACGTATTCAAAGGTCAGTTGTTCAATATGACAACGACGACCAATGGTAGTGATCGTTCAATGGTTCCAATTGGCAACTACGAACGCGTAATGCCTCTAGATATGGAGCCTACTTTGCTGCTTCGTGATCTATGTGCCGGCGACACAGACAGTGCTCAAGCACTGGGTGCGCTTGAACTGGATGAAGAAGATCTAGCATTGTGTACCTTTGTATGTCCAGGTAAGTACGAGTACGGTACGTTACTTCGTGAATGCCTAGATACTATCGAGAAGGAAGGGTAATTTTCATGGCTCTTAAAAAGTTTCTTGAAGACATCGAGCATCATTTTGAGCCTGGTGGCAAACACGAAAAATGGTTTGCCCTGTACGAAGCTGTAGCAACAGTTTTTTACACCCCAGGTATCGTAACAAATAAAAGCTCGCACGTTCGTGATAGCGTTGACCTAAAACGTATCATGATCATGGTTTGGTTTGCGGTATTCCCAGCAATGTTCTGGGGTATGTACAACGCAGGTGGCCAAGCTATTGCAGCACTTAACCACATGTACGCTGGTGACCAACTAGCGACAGTTATCGCAGGTAACTGGCACTACTGGCTAACAGAAATGCTTGGCGGCACTATCGGTGCGGAAGCGGGTGTTGGCAGTAAGATGCTACTAGGTGCGACTTACTTCCTGCCAATCTACGCAACAGTATTTATTGTTGGTGGCTTCTGGGAAGTGTTGTTCTGTATGGTGCGTAAACACGAAGTTAACGAAGGTTTCTTTGTAACTTCTATCTTATTCGCACTTATCGTTCCACCAACGCTACCTCTATGGCAAGCGGCACTAGGTATCACATTTGGTGTTGTTGTAGCAAAAGAGATCTTCGGTGGTACAGGTCGTAACTTCCTTAACCCTGCACTTGCAGGTCGTGCATTTCTATTCTTCGCTTACCCAGCACAAATTTCGGGTGACGTAGTATGGACTGCAGCTGACGGCTTCTCTGGTGCAACTGCTCTTAGCCAATGGGCTCAAGGTGGTAACGGTGCTCTAGTTAACACAGTAACTGGCGCTCCTATCACTTGGATGGACGCGTTCATCGGTAACATCCCTGGCTCTATTGGTGAAGTATCGACTCTAGCTCTAATGATCGGTGCAGCGATGATCGTTTACATGCGAATCGCTTCATGGCGCATCATTGCGGGTGTGATGATCGGTATGATCGCAGTATCGACTCTGTTTAACGTGATCGGTTCTGACACTAATCCAATGTTTAATATGCCATGGCACTGGCACCTAGTTCTAGGTGGTTTTGCATTCGGTATGTTCTTCATGGCAACGGACCCAGTATCAGCGTCATTTACTAGCAAAGGTAAATGGTGGTACGGCATCCTGATTGGTGCAATGTGTGTGATGATCCGTGTAGTTAACCCAGCGTACCCAGAAGGTATGATGCTGGCGATTCTATTCGCGAACCTATTCGCACCTCTGTTCGACCATGTAGTGATTGAGAAGAACATCAAGCGGAGACTAGCACGCTATGGCAAGTAATAACGACAGCATTAAAAAGACGCTGGGTGTTGTTATCGGGTTGAGCCTTGTTTGTTCAATCATCGTATCAACAGCAGCAGTAGGTCTGCGTGATAAGCAAAAAGCTAACGCTGTCCTAGATAAGCAATCAAAGATCGTTGAAGTTGCAGGCATTGACGCAAACGGTAAGAAAGTACCAGAGCTATTTGCTGAGTACATCGAACCTCGTCTAGTAGACCTTGAAACAGGTAACTTTACTGAGGGTAATGCATCTACGTACGATCAACGTGAAGCATCAAAAGATGCAGAACGTTCAATCGCATTGACACCAGAAGAAGATGTAGCTGATATCCGTCGTCGCGCGAATACAGCAGTGGTGTACCTTGTAAAAGATCAAGATGAAGTCCAAAAAGTTATCCTGCCTATGCACGGTAAAGGACTATGGTCGATGATGTATGCCTTTGTAGCCGTTGAAACTGATGGTAACACTGTGTCTGCTATTACTTACTACGAGCAAGGTGAAACTCCTGGACTTGGTGGTGAAGTAGAGAACCCTTCATGGCGCGATCAATTCATTGGCAAGAAATTGTACAATGAAGATCACCAGCCAGCGATTAAGGTCGTGAAAGGCGGCGCACCGCAAGGTTCTGAGCACGGTGTTGATGGCCTATCAGGAGCGACGCTCACTAGTAATGGTGTTCAACACACATTTGACTTCTGGTTAGGTGATATGGGCTTTGGTCCTTTCCTAGCAAAAGTTCGTGACGGAGAACTTAACTAATGTCTAGTGCACAAAACGTTAAAAAGAGCATCCTAGCGCCAGTGTTGGATAACAACCCAATCGCGCTACAAGTTCTTGGTGTATGTTCTGCTCTTGCAGTAACAACTAAACTAGAAACAGCTTTTGTAATGACACTAGCGGTAACATTTGTAACTGCGTTGTCTAACTTCTCTGTTTCATTGATCCGTAACCACATTCCTAACAGTGTGCGTATCATCGTTCAGATGGCAATCATCGCATCGTTAGTAATCGTGGTAGACCAAGTGCTAAAAGCTTACCTATACGATATCTCTAAACAGCTATCTGTATTCGTTGGTCTGATTATCACTAACTGTATCGTAATGGGTCGTGCTGAAGCATTCGCAATGAAGTCTGCGCCAGTACCATCTCTTATTGACGGTATTGGTAACGGTCTAGGTTACGGCTTCGTTCTTATCACTGTAGGTTTCTTCCGTGAGCTATTTGGCTCAGGCAAACTATTTGGTCTAGAAGTTCTACCTCTAGTGAGCAACGGTGGTTGGTACCAGCCTAACGGCCTAATGCTACTAGCACCATCAGCATTCTTCCTAATCGGCTTCCTTATCTGGGTAATCCGTATTCTGAAACCAGAACAAGTAGAAGCGAAGGAGTAAGGACGTCATGGAACATTACATTAGTCTGTTAGTTAAATCGATTTTCATCGAAAACATGGCTCTGTCTTTCTTCCTAGGTATGTGTACTTTCCTTGCCGTATCTAAGAAGGTTAAGACCTCTTTCGGCCTAGGTGTTGCAGTTGTGGTAGTTCTGACTATCGCTGTTCCTGTGAACAACCTGGTATACAACCTAGTTCTGAGAGAGAACGCGTTAGTTGAGGGCGTGGACCTTAGCTTCCTAAACTTCATCACCTTTATCGGTGTAATTGCAGCACTTGTACAGATTCTAGAGATGGTCCTAGACCGTTTCTTCCCACCTTTGTACAACGCGCTAGGCATCTTCCTACCGCTGATCACAGTAAACTGTGCAATCTTCGGTGGTGTATCTTTCATGGTACAACGTGACTACAACTTTGCTGAATCGATCGTTTACGGTTTCGGCTCTGGTGTGGGCTGGATGCTAGCAATCGTTGCTCTTGCAGGTATCCGTGAGAAGATGAAGTACTCTGACGTACCTCCAGGTCTACGTGGTCTTGGTATCACATTTATCACTGTAGGTCTTATGGCGTTAGGCTTTATGTCTTTCTCTGGTGTTCAACTGTAAGTCGGGTAAACCGCAACAATTAAGGAATAGTCAATGGACATTATTCTTGGTGTAGTGATGTTTACTCTGATCGTACTAGCACTAGTACTAGTGATTCTTTTCGCTAAGTCTAAGCTTGTACCAACAGGTGACATTACAATTTCTGTGAACGATGACCCTTCTCTGGCGATCGTTACACAACCAGGTGGTAAGCTACTGAGTGCTCTAGCAGGTGCTGGCGTATTCGTATCTTCTGCTTGTGGTGGCGGTGGCTCATGTGGTCAGTGTCGCGTAAAAGTTAAATCAGGTGGTGGCGACATCCTACCAACCGAGCTTGACCATATTACTAAAGGTGAAGCGCGTGAAGGTGAGCGTCTAGCGTGTCAGGTTGCAATGAAAACTGACATGGATATCGAGCTTCCTGAAGAAATCTTCGGCGTTAAGAAGTGGGAATGTACTGTTATCTCTAACGATAACAAAGCGACATTCATCAAAGAGCTTAAGCTACAAATTCCAGATGGCGAATCAGTACCTTTCCGTGCTGGTGGTTACATCCAGATTGAAGCTCCTGCTCACCACGTGAAATACGCAGACTACGATATTCCTGAGGAATACCGTGAAGACTGGGAGAAGTTCAACCTTTTCCGTTACGAGTCTAAAGTTAATGAAGAGACCATTCGTGCATACTCTATGGCTAACTACCCAGAAGAGCACGGTATCATCATGCTTAACGTTCGTATCGCAACTCCGCCGCCGAACAACCCAGACGTACCACCAGGCATCATGTCTTCGTACATCTGGTCTCTAAAAGAAGGCGACAAGTGTACTATTTCTGGTCCATTTGGTGAGTTCTTTGCGAAAGATACAGATGCAGAAATGGTATTCGTTGGTGGTGGTGCTGGTATGGCTCCAATGCGCTCACACATCTTCGACCAACTTAAGCGTCTGCACTCTAAGCGTAAGATGTCTTTCTGGTACGGCGCACGTTCTAAGCGTGAAATGTTCTACGTAGAAGACTTCGATATGCTACAAGCTGAGAATGACAACTTCGTATGGCACTGTGCACTGTCTGATCCACTTCCAGAAGATAACTGGGATGGTTACACTGGCTTTATTCACAACGTTCTTTACGAGAACTACCTACGTGATCACGAAGCGCCAGAAGACTGTGAATACTACATGTGTGGTCCACCTATGATGAACGCTGCTGTAATCGGCATGCTAAAAGATCTAGGTGTAGAGGATGAAAACATCCTACTAGATGACTTCGGTGGTTAATTCCTCCAAGTGATTGAATCTATGGCTAGCTCTCCAAGAGAGCTAGCCATTATTTTTTATAGACATAAAACTGATACTCAACAGTTGATATAGGTAATCGGATTGAAAGGATTGATCCTATTTCCCATATCAATTCAACAACATTGGGAGTTAACAAGTGAAAAAGTGGCTTGTTGCATTTGCTTCTCTATTGATTTTGGCTGGCTGTGAGCAGCCTGCCGATCAAATTCATTTAAGTGGCCCTACCATGGGGACTTCTTACAACATCAAGTATATCGAGCAAGATGGTATTCCAACGCCAAAAGCGATGCAGACAGAAATTGATCGCTTATTGGAAGAGGTTAATGACCAAATGTCGACCTATCGTGACGACTCAGAGTTAAGTCGTTTTAATCAGCATCAAACGAGCGAGCCATTTACAGTTTCGACACAAACTGCAACGGTAGTGAAAGAAGCAATTCGCCTTAACGGTCTTACTTTAGGTGCATTGGATGTGACGGTCGGCCCTCTAGTTAACCTGTGGGGGTTTGGTCCAGAAGCTCGTCCAGATGTAGTTCCAACCGATGAAGAACTCGCTGCTCGCAAAGCAAATACCGGTATTCACCACCTATCTGTTGATGGTAATACACTGTCCAAAGACCTTCCTAACTTGTACGTCGACCTATCGACGATTGCGAAAGGTTGGGGGGTTGACGTGGTTGCTGACTACCTTCAATCTGAAGGGGTACAGAACTTTATGGTCGAAGTTGGCGGTGAAATGCGTCTCAAAGGTGTCAATCGTGAAGGTGTGCCTTGGCGTATCGCAATTGAAAAACCGACCGTTGATGAACGTTCAATTCAAGAAATTATTGAACCAGGCGACATGGCAATTGCAACAAGTGGTGACTATCGTAATTACTTTGAGAGTAATGGTGTGAGATACTCTCATATTATTAATCCACGAACAGGCAAACCAATTCATCATAAAGTGGTGTCTGTAACGGTATTAGATAAATCGTCGATGACTGCTGATGGTCTTGCAACTGGTCTTATGGTGCTAGGTGAAGACAAAGGCATGGCAATTGCGAACGAAAATAATATTCCTGTTTTCATGATTGTGAAAACGGAAGATGGTTTTAAAGAGTTGGCTTCGGAAGCATACAAGCCATTCATGAAGAAATAACAACAGAAGTGAGCATGTTTTTATGAATACATTTCTAATTACCTTTGCTGTGTTTGTCGCGGTAATCACTGCAATGGCTGTCGGATACATTTTCCAAAAGAAAGTCGTGAAAGGTAGCTGTGGTGGCTTAGGGGCAGTTGGCATCGAAAAAGTGTGTAATTGTCCAGAACCCTGCGATGCGCGTAAAAAACGTGAAGCGCGCGAGGCTGCGCGTGCTGAGAAATTGGCTGCGTGGGAAAAAGATAGAATTGCTTAGTATTGGTTAATCGTACTAAGAAAGTGATAAAGCTCAGCGTTCTGCTGAGCTTTATTTTTAGGCAGCTAACCAAAGCTCAGATGTCCGAGAAAGAGCCCAATACCGTGTTTTGTTGTTTCTTTCTCTCATGTTACAGAGCAAGACCACACTGATAGTCATTAGGACGAAGAAATGATTTGGTTACGTCCGTTCTCTTTGGCCATGTAAAGTCGCTCATCCGCCACTTTTATTTGTTGTTCCAGCTCCCCCTCGATGTTGCTTACACCAATACTCGCGGTCACAAGAATGTTTTTGTCCAAATAAGTTATTGGCGTTTTTTCTATGCGCTGTCTCATTTGTTCTAAGCGTGTTAGAAAGCCGTCATAGTCGCCACTGGCTTGAATACAAAACTCCTCGCCACCAAGCCTAGCGACAATATCATTTGGAAAATAGATTTTTAGAATATTCGCTATCATGACTAACACTGCATCGCCGCCCTCATGTCCGTGTGTATCATTTACTTGCTTAAAGAAATCGATATCAAGCATCGCGATGTTTCTTTGAGCGTTTTCTACATGGGGTTGCTCAAACAGAAAGCGGCGGTTCCATAAGCCCGTTAGCGCATCTTGATTTGCCATTTTAAACAGTTCAGATGTTGCGTCTTTGATATCTAACAGTTGGTGAATACGGCAAAAAAATTCTTCTTGATTAAATGGCTTGTATAAAAAGTCATTGGCCCCTGCTTTTAGAAACCTAGCCGTCATGGTCTTAGAGTTACTACCCGACAAGCCGAGAATGGCTAATTGATTTTTATCCCACTTCCGACGTAATTCACGCACCATAGTAATGCCATCTTTAACGGGCATATCATGGTCGGTTAAAACGAGAGTGATATCTGGATTTTGCTCGACAAGCTCTAGGGCTTTTTGCCCATTGTCAGCTTCCAACGTCTGAATATATTGATGCTCCAAAAGTTGGGCAATGTGTCTTCTTACGGTGTGTGAATCATCAACGACTAAACATTTGTGTTGTTGATTGTTGGTTAGTCGCTTGAGGAGTGGTAATAGATAGGAAACGGACGCCATGCTGTCTTTCAAAATATAGTCGAGGACACCTTTTGCAAGCATCTTTTCGCGAGTGTCTTCTTGAAATCGAGCCGTTAAAACAATGACACGATGACCATGTTCCAAAACGAGGTCAATAATCTCGCCATCTTGAGCATCCGGTAAACAATAGTCTAAAACCGCACAGAAGAGGTCCTGTGCTGAAGATAACAAGTTCTTTGCCTCCGCGTAGCTTTCCGCTGCGATGACCTCATAACCAGCTTGGCTTATTGTTTGGCAAAGAAAGTTTTTAAATGCACGACTATCTTCAACAACCAGAATCTTATTACTCAAGCGCAGTCCCCAAAATTAATTGTTTAAAATCAATGATAACTAAAATTAAACTTATCGCCATCAAAAAACACATGTCAACCAAAAGTAGAACAACTACTCAAATGTTTGACACGCATCCGTTAACATCACATCATTATTCCTGTCTTAGTTATATAATTATGTTTAGCTAACGTAGGGAGAAAGTAGTATGGAAATGCATCAACATGGTATGGCTGAGCTATTTCAACAACTGGGCCTCGGTAGCTCTCCTCAAGAAATGAAAGATTTTATTAATCAACATCGACACAAAAGAGATTCTGCGCCTTTACATGAAGCTAGCTTTTGGACGATGTCACAGGCGAACTTTCTAAAACAAGCCATCGAAGAAGATGCAGATTGGGCCGAATTAGTCGATCAATTGGACGTAATGCTTCGAGATTGACGTTCGCTTAAACACGCCCATTTCTCTTCAGGTAGATTTGATTTATACTGTTTTTTTGAACAGTGCTTTGATGGCTATGTCAGATCGAATTAGAAAAATTATTCATGTCGATATGGATTGTTTTTATGCTGCCGTAGAGATGAGAGATAACCCCAGTTACCGTGGCATTGCACTCGCTGTTGGCGGACATGAAAAGCAGCGTGGAGTGATTAGCACCTGTAATTATGATGCGCGTAAATATGGTGTTCGCAGTGCAATGTCAACGGCGCGCGCGCTGCAACTCTGTCCTCATTTGTTGGTTGTGCCCGGTAGAATGCATGTATATAAGCAAGTCTCTCAGCAGATTCGTGCTATTTTTGAGCGTTATACGCCTATCATTGAACCTCTCTCATTGGATGAAGCATACCTCGATGTCACGGACTCGACAGCTTGCCGTGGCTCCGCTACGTTGATCGCAGAGTCAATTCGCCGCGATATCTGGAGTGAACTTGGGTTGACGGCATCGGCGGGCATTGCTCCGATAAAGTTTCTTGCCAAGGTCGCGTCAGACATGAACAAGCCCAACGGTCAATTTGTGATTCCGCCAGAGAAAGTCCAAGAGGTTATCGATAGTCTTCCGCTAGAGAACATTCCTGGTGTGGGGAAGGTGAGTCTTGAGAAGCTCCACCAAGCCGGTTTTTATCGATGTGAGGACATTAAAAACAGTGACTATCGAGAGTTGTTGAGGCAGTTTGGTCGTCAGGGTGCCTCCTTATGGCAGCGAAGCCATGGAATTGATAATCGAGAAGTCGTTGTTGAGCGCGAGAGAAAGTCCGTCGGTGTGGAAAGGACATTCAGCCAGAACATCGCAACCTATGATGAATGTTGGCAAGTGATTGAGGAGAAACTTTATCCTGAACTCGAGAAACGTTTAGAGCGTGCAAGCCCAGATAAGTCGATTATTAAACAAGGTATTAAAGTCAAATTTGCCGACTTTCAACTGACAACAATTGAGCACATCCATCCGCAATTAGAGCTTGAGGACTTCAAGATCTTGCTAAGAGATATTCTTAAACGCCAAAATGGACGGGAAATTCGCCTTTTAGGCTTGAACGTGATGCTCAAGCCCGAAGACCAAGCGCGTCAATTGAGCTTTTTTTAGGCCCTTACCGTTTCTACCTGCGTTAATACCTGCTCAAAACTTACGTTTGCCATTGCACCATAACCTGCTAGCTTTGAGGCTTTTAGCTGGCTAATCAAAGGAGTGCTGATTCCGCACAAGAAGCGAGCAACGGCATCATTACTGATGGCCGATGGGGAAAGCTGAATAAACTCCTGCGCCCATATCGATACTTGAGATTGTTCAATATCTTCAGGTTCTGGTGCTGTGAATGTGGCGACGTGACCACGACACACGGAGCAGTGACCACATTGCTTTGGTGCATCGTGATCCGCAAAGTAGTTCGCCAATTGTGAGCTCAAACAGTGCTCGGACTGGAACAAGTGCAGCATGGTGTGGATTCTTTCGATATCTTTGCTTTCTTTGGATTGGAACAGTTCAGACAGTTGTTGGATTAAAACATCCGAGCTCTGTTTGGTTGGCATAACTGAGTACACGTCCGTCAGTTGTTTGCTCTCTAGTTCTATCCAGCCGTTCTGGTGAAAATAGTCGAGCGCTGCGACAACTCGGCTGCGTTCCGATTGATAGTTCATCCATAGCGCTTCTAGATCAACTTGGCACCACACTTTGGCTTTTTGTGAGCAGGAAAAAATAGCCTCCACAAATTGACGTCGCTCGCCTTGAAATTGATTCACAATAAATTGCTGATCGTGCAAAAACTTAAACCGATATTCTGCAAAGTAACTGTACTTTGCTTCAATGACGTTATGTAGCTCCAAATAAACCAACAAGGTTTTGAGTGGCAATTGGCGGATATTACTTTCACGCGACAAACGCAGTGGCACTACCTCCCATTGTGGAGCATGTTCTTTCGCTTGCTCGACTACATAGTTAATTGACGCAAATTCTGGTGTGTCACCATAGACAAAATTCTCCAACACCGTTAAGCCGGACGTATTGCCTAGCAGAATGCACTCAGAGCGTTTCCCGTCCCTGCCTGCACGTCCAATCTCTTGTGCGTAGTTCTCGATTGATTTGGGTAAGTCGAAGTGAATGACGCGGCGAATATCAGATTTATCGACCCCCATACCAAATGCAATCGTTGCAACAATACAGTCAATTTGGCCATCCATGAACTGCTGTTGGATTTGTGCACGAACGTCGCTTTTCATGCCAGCGTGGTATGCGTGAGCGTTAATGCCAATATGGATTAATGACTTTGCTACTCGTTCTGCTGTTTGCTGCTGCGTCACGTATACGATGGTCGGAAGCTTAGGTGAAGAGGCGATGATCTCACTGAGCTGTTCTTGTTTCTTTGTTTCCTCACACGGGATCACCGATATATCCAGATTGGGGCGGTAGAAGCCTGTAACGGTAATATGTTCACTGGCAATATCGAACTTTTTTTGCATGTCTTCAATAACTGCAGGCGTTGCCGTTGCGGTGAGAAGTAAAGACTGTGGGATGTTCAGTTCACGTTGATATTGCGGTAGTTTGAGATAATCTGGACGAAAGTTATGCCCCCATTCGGAAATACAGTGCGCTTCATCAATGACCATCAAAGAAATCGGTACTTGGCGAACGAATTCACGAAAACGCTCGTTTTTTAGCCGCTCAACAGAAATCATCAAGATTTTGATTTGTCCATTCTTCACGCCAGCCATGACCTTTTGTGCTTCTTCTCTACTTTGACTGCTATCGATAGAAGCGGCAGCGATTCCTTTACTTTGTAAAAAGCTCAGTTGATCCTTCATTAACGCCAACAACGGAGAGATCACCAACGTAAGGTTGGGTAATATGGTTGCAGGTAGTTGATAACAGAGTGACTTCCCCGAGCCTGTAGGAAAGATAGCCGCAGCAGAGTAACCATTCATAACGGCTTCAATAACGGGTTGCTGACCTTGGCGTAATGAGTCAAAACCAAATACAGATTGAAGTGTTTGATGCAGCGAGTCACTTTGCATAATAGGGAAACCTTTCTTTGATGGTAAACTTGGCTACATTAACACACCCCGAATACTAAACGCGCGTCCTAAAAGTATGAACAAAGCTGACTTAGTCCAAATTATCATCCAACATCTGGAAGAAAAACTTCAAGTTGCCCATGCATCGGCTCAGCGAGCGATCGATGCCGCGACAGATGAAGAAACTGTTCCCGAGCACAAGTACGATACATTGGCACTTGAAGCCGCGTATCTTGCTCATGGACAAGCCATGCGAATCCAAGATAGTGAAGAGGAATTGCGTCAATATCGTTCTTTAGTGACTCGCGACTTTAAGAATGCGCCTGTTGGTGTTGGCGCTTACGTTGTTCTCGCAGATGAGAATTTGCTTGAAAAGCACTTCTTTGTAGGCCCTTGCTCTGGTGGTTTGACTGTTCAATATCAGGCTCAGGAAGTCTTTGTCTTAACAGCTAAATCTCCTCTGGGTCGAGCGTTGTTCGGAAAAGAAGAAGGTGATGAGGTTGACGTGAAAATAGGAGATAAAACAACTTGTTACGAAGTCGTGACGGTTTGCTGACATCTCATGTATCACTCAGTGTTATGTTTAACACGAGTAATGTTAAATAAAAGAGAATGACATGAAAAAGCTTTTTACACTCTCATTGCTGATGGTCAGTGCTACTGGTTATGCAGCGCAGTGTCGTGTGGACATCAATAATGAAGTCCGTATGGATGGGCAAAGCTTGGAAATTCGCCAAACGACAGGTGATAAAGCTGTCGTGGATGAGGATAACAACCTCTTCATCAAAGGTGAGCTAATTGAACTCAATGCCGACCAAAAAGCGGCAATTGAAGACTATCGCGAAAAAATGAACGCGTATATTCCACAAGCAAAGCAATTGGCGAGTGATGGTTTAGCGCTTGCGAATGATATTATTGATGATGTTGCGGAAAGCCTCGATGCACCTGGTGCGTTTGATAATGTAAAAGTCGCAGTAAAGGACTTTTTCGCTGATGTTGAATCACGTTACTACAAAGATGGTGATTTCATCCTGCCTGCGGAGAGTTTTGAGTCTATGACACAAGGGTGGACTGAAGACTTTGCAAAAGCACAAGAGATCTTCAATAAAGAGTTTTTAGCCAGTTCGTTGGATGCTTTATCGAAAAAAATGAAGGAAGAGGGAGGGATAAACCTCACTGCATTATCAGAGAGTATGGCTGAACTCAGCGCGAAAGTAGAAGAGCGTTTAGCCGAGCATTCGAAAGAGGTAGAGCAACAAGCAGAAGACTTGTGCGATTCGCTGGATGACATGGCAGGGCAAGAAAACGATCTGTTGAAGAAAATCCCTGAGCTAAAAGATTACCGAGTATTTACGATTTAATTACCCTTCAAAAAGTAGAACTAAATGGTATAAAGAGAGAGCACAATTGTGCTCTCTTTTCGTTTTCAGCCCTAAACCACCTACTTCAGTAGGTGGTTATCATCCGTTTCGGCTTTGCCTGTAAAACTACTCATGTTA
>NZ_JAWOVC010000021.1:0-62590 GCF_033339735.1 Vibrio sp. 2033 | reverse complement strand
TTTTAGTTGTTGATTTCATAACACTCTCCAATTTTGGGGGTGGAAAGTGTCAACCTTATTTAGGACGGCACAGGTAAAACAAAAAAAGCAGCGATTTCTCGCTGCTTTTTACTATCACGAACAGTGTCGTTATACGTCTAGGTTCGCTACTTTCAGTGCGTTCTCTTCGATGAAGTTACGACGAGGTTCTACTTGGTCACCCATTAGCGTAGTGAACAGTTGATCTGCGCCTACCGCATCTTCAATCGTTACCTGCATCATACGACGAGTTTCTGGGTCCATGGTGGTTTCCCAAAGTTGGTCTGGGTTCATCTCACCTAGACCTTTGTAGCGCTGACGGCTTAAGCCACGCATTGACTCTTTCACTAACCAGTCAAGCGCTTCTGCAAAGTTTGCCACTGGCATAGTACGCTCACCACGTTTGATGTACGCGCCTTCTTCCAGAAGTCCATCAAGTGCTTCTGATAGATCAGCCAACTTGCCGTACTCTTTCGAGTTTAGGAAGTCGATGCTAATTGCATGTTCGTGCGTCACTCCGTGAGTACGAACCACAATCTTAGGCAAGTTTAAGCCTAGCTCTTCGTGCTGCTCAACTTCGTAGCTGTACTGGCTTGCACCCACTTCTTTCGCATTCAGCTGCTCAATAAGCTGCTTCGTCCACGCTTCCACAACTGATGCGTCATGGCATTGCTCTGGCGTTAGACGAGGAGTGTAAATCAACTCGTTTACCAAAGCACTTGGGTAGCGACGGCTCATACGTTCCGCCAGTTTAATACCCGCATTGTACTGTTGAACAAGCTTCTCTAGTGCTTCACCAGCCAGTGCAGGTGCTTCTGCGTTTACGTGTAGCGATGCATTATCCAGAGCTAATGATACTTGGTATTGGTTCATCGCTTCTTCATCTTTGATGTACTGCTCTTGTTTGCCTTTTTTCACTTTGTATAGTGGTGGCTGAGCGATGTAGACATAACCACGCTCGATAAGCTCTGGCATTTGACGGTAGAAGAAGGTCAACAGTAGCGTACGGATGTGCGAACCATCGACATCGGCATCGGTCATGATGATGATGTTGTGGTAACGAAGCTTGTCCGGGTTGTACTCGTCACGACCGATACCACAACCTAGTGCGGTGATCAGTGTTGCTACTTCTTGAGAAGATAGCATCTTGTCGAAACGTGCTTTTTCTACGTTAAGAATCTTACCTTTTAGCGGTAGGATCGCTTGGTTCTTACGGTTACGGCCTTGTTTTGCGGAGCCGCCTGCCGAATCACCCTCCACTATGTATAGTTCAGAGAGTGCCGGATCTTTTTCCTGACAGTCTGCAAGTTTACCTGGAAGGCCAGCTAGGTCTAGTGCACCTTTACGGCGCGTCATTTCACGAGCTTTACGCGCTGCTTCACGAGCACGTGCTGCATCGATGATTTTCGAACAAACCATCTTCGCTTCTGTCGGGTTCTCAATCAGGAACTCAGACAGTTTTTCACCCATTGCAGACTCAACAGCTGATTTCACTTCAGAAGAAACCAGTTTGTCTTTTGTTTGGCTTGAGAATTTAGGATCAGGCACTTTCACCGAAACAACCGCAGTTAGACCTTCACGCGCATCGTCGCCTGAAGTCGCTGTTTTCGCTTTCTTCGAGAAACCTTCTTTATCCATAAAGCTGTTCAATGTACGTGTTAGCGCAGCACGGAAACCAGCAAGGTGAGTACCACCATCACGCTGTGGGATATTGTTGGTAAAGCAGAAGATATTCTCTTGGAAACCATCGTTCCATTGCATCGCCACTTCAACTGAAATGCCGTCTTCACGCTCAGAATTAAAGTGGAAGATTTTTTCGATGATTGGCGTTTTGTTGGTGTTTAGGTGATCAACGAACGCTTGAATACCACCTTCATACATGAAGTGATCATGTTTGTCCGCTTCACGTTCATCAACCAATTTGATCGACACACCAGAGTTCAGGAATGACAGTTCACGCAGGCGTTTCGCCAGAATGTCATAGTGGAACTCAGTGTTAGAGAACGTCTCGGCACTTGGCCAGAAACGAATTTGTGTACCGGTTTTATCCGTATCACCCACAACGGCTAGTGGCGCTTGAGGCTCACCATGGCGGTAGGTTTGCGTATGGATATGACCACCACGATGAATCGTTAGCTCAACTTTCTCTGATAGTGCGTTTACTACTGAAACACCTACCCCGTGAAGACCACCCGATACTTTGTATGAGTTATCGTCGAACTTACCACCCGCGTGAAGAACCGTCATGATTACTTCTGCTGCAGAGACATTTTCCTCAGAGTGGATTTCTGTTGGAATGCCACGACCATCATCGCTAACGGAAACCGAGTTATCCTCATGAATTGTCACAACGATGTCTTTACAGTGACCTGCCAACGCTTCATCAATTGAGTTATCCACCACCTCGAAAACCATGTGGTGAAGGCCGGTGCCGTCGTCCGTATCGCCGATGTACATTCCTGGACGCTTACGTACCGCATCCAGACCCTTCAGTACCTTAATACTCGATGAATCGTAATTTTCAGACATGAGTTTCTCTCTTCTAGTTTGACTCTATCCTGCCATGTTCCACATGAAACAATTTACCGTTATCGTCCAACATATCGGCGATTTGGCTTTCAGTGATAGAGCTTACAAATACTTGTGCGCCCGTCTCTTTTAAGCAGTCAGCAAGACGCTTGCGACGTTGGCTATCTAATTCCGACGCGAAGTCATCAATTAGGTAAATGCATTGTTTACCGGCCATCTCTGTCAGGTGTTGCCCTTGCGCTACACGCAATGCACACACCATGAGTTTTAATTGACCGCGTGACAGAACATCTTCAACGGGCGTTCCGTTCACTTTAATGCGCAAATCAGCTTTGTTTGGGCCACTAAAGGTGTATCCCAATGCCTGATCACGCTCAAAATTCTTTTCTAGTATCTCGTGGTATGGAGTGTCTTTATCCCAGCCACGATAATACTTCAATTGGATCTCAAATTCTGGCAAAAATGTCTGACAGATAGTTTCTGCGACAGTTTTCATCTGCTCGATGTAACTTGCTCGCCATTGGCTGATGTTTTCAGCCAATCCTGCCATTTCCTGATCCCAATAACTGAGCTCACGATAACTATTGGCGGTTTTCAACAACGCGTTGCGCTGCTTGTTCAGGCGCTTGAACCTTCCCCATGCTTGATAAAAAGCGGGCTCGGTATGAAACACGCCCCAATCAATAAACGCACGACGATGTTTAGGGCCATCTGTCAGTAAATCAAACCCTTCTGGGTGTATCAACTGCAGAGGCAGAACTTGTGCCAACTGCGCTAATTTTTGTCCAGATTGACCGCCTATTTTAACCTCTGTTGAGCCATCACGCTGCTTATTAATGCCGATAGGTAGCTCAAATTGATCCGAGTTCAAAAAACGACCATGAACAAACAGTTCGTCACACTCATTTTGTATCACTCGTCCGGTGAGAGAGCTCTTGAATGAGCGGCCATGCCCGAGCAGATAAACCGCTTCTAAGACACTGGTTTTACCGCTGCCGTTCGGCCCGATAAGAAAGTTAAAGCCTGCTGATAACTCAATATCACAGGCTTTAATGTTTCGAAACTGCTGAATGATGAGGCGAGAAAGTGGCATTCAGATGGCTTATAGACGAATTGGCATCACCACGTACATGGCACTGTCGTCGTCTGCGTTTTCAATCAACGCACTTGCGTTCGCATCTGACATCGACACACGCACGTTATCGCAACGCAGTGTATTAAGCACATCAAGCACGTAGCTAACGTTGAAGCCGATCTCGATAGCGTCACCTTCAAAGGTCACGTCTAGCATTTCTTCTGCTTCTTCTTGCTCTGGGTTATTGGCAGTAATGCGCATTTCAGTATCAGCCAGATTCACACGCACGCCACGGAATTTTTCGTTGGAAAGAATCGCAGCACGAGAGAAGGCTTGGCGCAACTCGTCACAACTTGCTATTAGGGTCTTATTGGTGCTCTGAGGCAATACACGGCGGTAATCAGGGAAACGACCATCAACCAACTTAGAGGTAAAAGTAAAGTTATTCACCTCAGCACGAACATTGGAGCTACCGATCTGAAGTACTACGGGCTGCTCTGGCGCATCCATCAACTTTACTAATTCTTGCACACCTTTGCGTGGCACGATGATTTGCTTCTGCGCAAAGTCCGCACCTAGCTGAGTTTGCGATACCGCCATACGGTGGCCGTCCGTCGCCACGCTGCGTAGCGTGGTGCCGTCAATTTCAAACAACATGCCGTTGAGGTAGTAACGAACGTCTTGATTCGCCATCGAGAACTGAGTTTTGTCGATCAGCGTACGTAAATCAGCTTGGCTCAGTGATACTTCCACTTCGCTTTGCCAATCTTCAATATTAGGGAAATCGTTCGCAGGAAGCGTTGCCAACGAGAAACGGCTGCGACCAGAGCGAACTTGTACGCGATCACCTTCTAATACAAATGTGATGATCGCATCGTCCGGTAAACCACGGCAGATATCGAGAAACTTACGCGAAGGAACGGTAATGCTGCCCGCTTCAAAATCACCTTCTAGCGTCACTTTGCTTACTAACTCTACTTCAAGATCGGTTGCCGTCATCGACAATACGTTCTCTTCTACTTTAAGAAGTAGGTTACCCAGGATTGGCAGAGTTGGTCGGCCACCTAAAGCGCCCGAAACCTGCTGTAGCGGTTTGATTAAATGACTACGTTCAATGGTAAATTTCATGCTTGGCTCTTTACGCTGTCAGCTCAATAAATGATTTGCTTAGAATACCGTTATTCTAACCGATTACGAAGACAGGGTGCGAATCAAGTTAGAGTAATCTTCTTTAATGTCGTGGCTCTCTTCACGCAGCTGCTCAATCTTGCGACAAGCATGAAGTACGGTCGTATGATCGCGCCCCCCAAACGCATCGCCAATTTCAGGCAAACTGTGGTTGGTTAGCTCTTTTGCTAACGCCATAGCCAGCTGACGAGGACGCGCTACAGAACGAGAACGACGCTTAGACAGCAAGTCCGCCACTTTAATCTTGTAGTATTCCGCCACGGTCTTTTGAATGTTATCGATCGTCACCAGCTTCTCTTGTAGAGCAAGCAGATCGCGCAGCGCTTCACGCACAAAATCAATCGTGATTGGACGACCAGTAAAGTTCGCGTTCGCGATAACACGGTTCAATGCACCTTCTAGCTCACGAACGTTCGAACGCAGACGCTTGGCAATGAAGAATGCCACTTCATCAGCAAGGTGGATTTGGTGATCTTCAGCTTTTTTCATCAAGATCGCCACACGCGTTTCAAGCTCAGGCGGCTCGATCGCAACAGTAAGACCCCAACCAAAGCGAGATTTAAGACGATCTTCAACGCCATTAATTTCTTTAGGATAACGGTCAGACGTTAGAATGATCTGCTGATTACCTTCCAATAGTGCGTTGAAGGTATGGAAGAATTCTTCTTGCGAACGTTCTTTATTAGCAAAGAATTGGATGTCATCGATAAGGAGTGCATCCACACTGCGGTAGTAGCGTTTGAATTCTTCAATCGCATTGTTTTGCAGCGCTTTCACCATGTCTTGCACAAAACGTTCTGAGTGCATGTAGACCACTTTTGCGTTCGGGTTGTTATCCACAATCGCGTTGCCCACCGCATGCAACAAGTGCGTTTTACCCAAGCCCGTGCCACCGTATAGGAACAGCGGGTTGTATGCTGCACCAGGATTATCCGATACCTGACGCGCCGCAGCCAAACCCAGTTGGTTCGACTTACCTTCAACAAAGTTGTCGAACTTGTGTTTTGGGTTCATGTTTGAGCGGTGATTGATAGCCGCAATCGCTTGAGCGTCGTCATCCCAGGTTTTGTGTACTGGCTTACGCGCCTGTAATTGCGCAGGTGCAGATGACTCGGCAGCCACATCTGCAGGCGTACGTGTCGGCGCTGGTTTTGGAGCAGAGACAGGTCGGCTCCCCACTTCAAAACGTAAGTTAGGAATATCGCCACCGCAGTATTCCTGCAGTAAGCGAGTAATATTGTTCAGATACTTATCACGCACCCAGTCCAACACAAAGCGGTTTGGCGCGAATAGAGTGAGAGTATTGTCATTGAGCTCCGCTTGTAGCGGACGAACCCACATGCTGAATTCTGTAGCTGGTAGCTCTTCTTGAAGCTGCTGCAAACATTGCAGCCAAAGCGAAGATGACACGGTGCCCCCACTGAGTAATTGAATTATCGGAAAAGACTGGCAATTTTACCTGTTGATAACCAAGATCGCCAGCGATTGATCGACGATCCAGTGAATAAGATCCAAGTTATTCACAATTATTTCTGCAAACTTGATGAGATCAACACACCTTGCCCCAAATTTGCCCACACAACGATCCACAATTGGGCAAAATTCACAAGATCGAGCGATTGGTGATAAGTCTGTGTATTATTTTATTCCCAATGCTGATTTTGTCGATCATTTCGCTAGGTTCAGTTCGCATTTTCGTCACATTTAACATTCTTCTTCTATTATCTAATAACTCACAGGTCTAGGTTATTGCTCTTGGTTATTTATTTAATTGAGCTAACTAACAGTAGTATTTCCAACCATAAAATTATGGAGATGTATTATGAAAAACTGGATTAAGGTTGCCGTTGCAGCCATTGCACTGTCGGCAGCAACCGTACAAGCCGCTACTGAAGTCAAAGTTGGTATGTCAGGTCGCTACTTCCCGTTTACTTTTGTAAAGCAAGACAAGCTACAAGGCTTTGAAGTCGACATGTGGGATGAAATCGGTAAACGTAACGATTACAAAATCGAATACGTAACAGCCAACTTCTCTGGTTTATTTGGTCTTTTAGAAACTGGTCGTATCGATACGATCTCCAACCAAATCACCATGACTGATGAGCGTAAAGCTAAATACCTATTTGCTGACCCTTACGTTGTAGATGGCGCACAAATTACCGTGCGTAAAGGCAACGACAGCATCAAAGGTGTTGACGATCTTGCGGGCAAAACCGTTGCGGTCAACCTAGGCTCTAACTTTGAGCAACTACTGCGTCAATACGACAAAGACGGCAAGATCAACATTAAAACGTACGACACAGGTATCGAACATGACGTGGCGCTCGGTCGTGCAGACGCGTTTGTAATGGATCGTCTTTCTGCGTTAGAGCTGATTAAGAAAACTGGCCTTCCTCTGGAATTGGCAGGTGAACCGTTTGAGACCATTCAAAACGCATGGCCTTTCGTTGACAACGAGAAAGGTCGTAAACTGCAAGAAGAAGTAAACAAAGCACTGGCTGAGATGCGCGCAGATGGTACAGTAGAGAAAATTTCCGTGAAGTGGTTTGGCGCTGACATCACGAAATAAGAACTCTTTGTACTTTAGGCCGCAAAGTGGTATCACTCTCGGACTAAAATAAACTTACGTAAAGGTGGAACTTGTTTTCCACCTTTTCTTTTCTCTAGCCTTTAGGTAAGCCGTATGGGATTTGACTTTAATTACATGTTGGAACTGTTGCCGATATTGCTGAAATATCTTGGCACAACCATGGAAATGGCGACATGGGGATTGGTGTTTTCGCTGATTTTATCCGTCATTTTAGCCAATATTCGCGTATTTAAACTGCCAGTTCTGGATCAATTAAGCCAACTGTACATCAGCTTCTTCCGTGGCACCCCACTGTTGGTTCAGCTTTTCCTGCTTTATTACGGCTTACCGCAAATTTTTCCATTGATGGTCGGTATCGACGCCTTTTCAGCAGCGGTTATCGGTTTAACGCTGCACTTTGCCGCTTATATGGCGGAAAGTATTCGTGCCGCCATTATTGGCATTGATCGCAGCCAAATGGAAGCGAGCTTATCGGTCGGTATGACGACATCCCAAGCAATGCGCCGAGTGATTTTACCTCAAGCAACGCGTGTCGCACTGCCTTCATTGATGAACTACTTCATCGATATGATCAAGTCAACGTCTCTCGCTTTCACGCTTGGTGTGGCCGAAATCATGGCGAAAGCACAGATGGAAGCCTCATCAAGTTTCCGTTTCTTTGAAGCTTTCCTTGCGGTTGCTCTTATTTACTGGGGCGTGGTGGTGATTCTGACTCGCGTACAAATCTGGGCAGAAGCAAAACTGAATAAGGCGTACGTACGATGATTAAGTTAGAAAATATTCACAAACGTTTTGGTGAGACTGAAGTGCTGAAAGGCATCGACCTCGATATTAAGCAAGGTGAGATCATCGTGATTATCGGCTCAAGTGGTACGGGTAAATCAACCTTGCTGCGTACGGTGAACTTTCTAGAACAAGCAGATGAAGGTCGTATCACGATAGATGACATCTCCGTTGATACTCAAAAACACACTAAAGCCGAAGTATTAGCGCTGCGTCGTCGAACTGGCTTTGTGTTCCAAAACTATGCCCTGTTTGCCCACATGAATGCGCGCCAGAACATTGCCGAAGGTCTAGTGACCGTTCGAGGCTGGAAAAAAGCCGATGCTCTCAAACGAGCGCAACAAATTCTGGATGACATCGGTCTTGGGGATAAAGGCGATAGTTATCCAGCAGCATTGTCTGGCGGCCAACAACAACGTGTGGGTATCGGCCGAGCGATGGCGCTGCAACCAGAACTGCTGTTGTTTGACGAACCAACTTCTGCGCTGGATCCTGAATGGGTCGGTGAAGTTCTCTCATTAATGAAGAAGTTAGCTAATCAGCATCAAACCATGCTGGTGGTGACGCACGAGATGCAATTCGCGAAAGAAGTCGCTGATAGAGTGATCTTCATGGCGGAAGGCAATATCGTTGAGCAAGGTTCTCCACAGGATATCTTCGATAATCCACAAGATCCTCGTTTGAAAAAATTCCTTAACCAAGTAGGAATAGAGTAACGATCAAGCATCAGGATCGATTGATCCTTGAGATTTTACTCACACTACGTATAATCGCCCGGCCGGAATTTCGTACTCATTGAGTCATTGACACATTATGTGAGTGTGATTACAATTCCGCCTCTTTGTTGAGAGGCGTCGGTTGTCCTTCTCTATATAAAGAGCTTCTTTATATAAGAAAGCAAATACCCACGCCGGGTTTAACAAGAACCTAAAACTACTGATCAGTAAAGGTAATTATCATGAAACGCACTTTTCAACCTACAGTTCTAAAGCGCAAGCGTACTCACGGCTTCCGTGCTCGCATGGCAACTAAGAACGGTCGTAAAGTTATCAACGCACGTCGTGCAAAAGGCCGTGCGCGCCTATCAAAATAATCGCTAGTTTATTTTGAACACGTACGCGTTTAATCGGGAGTTACGTTTGTTAACTCCCGAGCATTATCAAAACGTCTTCCAGCAAGCTCATCGAGCTGGCTCGCCTCATTTCACCATCATTGCTCGCAATAACAAACTTTCTCACCCACGATTAGGTTTAGCGGTTCCCAAAAAGCAAATCAAAACGGCTGTCGGTCGTAACCGATTTAAGCGTTTGGCTCGTGAAAGCTTTCGTAACAATCAACATCAGCTTCCAAACAAAGATTTTGTTGTGATTGCGAAGAAAAGCGCGCAAGATTTAAGCAATGAGGAAATTTTTAAGTTGTTTGATAAGCTATGGCAACGCCTGTCTCGCCCTTCACGTGGATAGCCATTGGGCTCGTTTATCTGTATCGCTGGTTTATCAGCCCTTTGATTGGTCCTCGTTGCCGGTTCACACCAACCTGTTCCACTTACGCGCTAGAAGCTTTGAGAGCTCACGGTTTTGTAAAAGGATGTTGGTTATCAGGCAAACGTCTATTAAAATGCCACCCTTTGAATGAAGGGGGGTATGACCCCGTTCCACCAGTCCAAAAACAAGACAGAGATAACTAACGATGGATTCTCAACGTAATATCCTGCTCATCGGTTTGGCCCTGGTTTCTTTTTTGCTGTTTCAACAATGGCAAGTTGCAAAGAATCCAGAACCTCAAGCAGTTGAACAGGCTCAATCAAGCAGCACTCTACCTGCACCATCTTTTGCTGATGAACTTGACCCAGTTCCTGGTCAACAGCAAGCTTCTGCAAAAACTATCACAGTAACGACTGATGTTTTAACTCTGTCGATCGACACCGTTGGTGGCGATGTGGTACATGCCAACCTTAACGAATACTCTGCTGAGTTAGATTCATCAGATTCCTTTGTTCTGCTTAAAGACGCTCAAGGTCACCAATTTATCGCTCAAAGCGGTCTAGTGGGCCCTCAAGGTATCGACTTGAGCAGCACAAATCGCCCTCACTACAACGTAAGTGCAGACAGCTTCACAATGGCTGACGGTCAAGATGAACTTCGCGTTCCGATGACATTCACTGCAAACGGTATCGAATACACCAAAACTTACATCTTTAAACGCGGCAGCTACGCGCTTAATGTTGAATACGATGTAGTGAACAACTCAGGCAACAACGCAACATTTGGTATGTACGCTCACCTACGTCAAAACCTAATGGACGATGGTGGTAGCATCACAATGCCTACTTACCGTGGTGGCGCATACTCAACAGAAGATACGCGTTACAAGAAGTACAGCTTTGATGATATGCAGGATCGCAACCTGTCTCTTAACCTAGCCGATGGCCAAGGTTGGGCAGCAATGATTCAGCACTACTTTGCCGCAGCTTGGATCCCACGTAACGAACCAGGTACTAACCTATACACTCGTGTAATTGGCAACCTAGGCGACATCGGCGTTCGTATGCCGAACAAAACTATCGCAACAGGCGATCAGGCTAAGTTTGAAGCAACACTTTGGGTTGGTCCAAAACTGCAAGATGAAATGGCAGAAGTGGCACCTAACCTAGACCTAGTAGTGGACTACGGCTGGTTATGGTTCATTGCGAAGCCTCTTCATATGTTGCTTTCATTCATCCAGAGCTTTGTTGGTAACTGGGGTGTGGCAATCATCTGTCTGACCTTCATCGTTCGTGGTGCAATGTACCCACTAACAAAAGCGCAATACACGTCTATGGCGAAAATGCGCATGCTACAGCCTAAGCTGCAAGCAATGCGTGAGCGTATCGGTGATGACCGTCAGCGCATGAGCCAAGAAATGATGGAACTGTACAAGAAAGAGAAAGTGAACCCACTAGGTGGCTGTTTACCTCTTATCCTACAGATGCCTATTTTCATCGCGCTTTACTGGGCACTAATGGAATCGGTAGAGCTACGTCACTCTCCATTCTTCGGTTGGATTCATGACCTTTCAGCACAGGACCCTTACTACATCCTGCCACTATTGATGGGTGCGTCTATGTTCCTAATCCAGAAGATGAGCCCGACAACGGTAACGGATCCAATGCAGCAGAAGATCATGACCTTTATGCCGGTTATGTTTACCTTCTTCTTCTTGTTCTTCCCATCAGGTCTCGTTCTGTACTGGTTGGTGTCGAACATCGTAACGCTTATCCAGCAAACTCTGATCTACAAAGGATTAGAGAAAAAAGGCTTACACAGCAAGTAACCTTTTAGGAAATGATTGAGAAAGGCGGCCAAAAGGTCGCCTTTTTGTTTTTGGCTGATTACAATTCAGCTAATTAATTGTGATGGCTCCCTAGGTATCTTCCCTATAGCCCAGCTCAAAAGGCAAAATTATGACTACAGATACGATTGTCGCTCAAGCGACCGCGCCTGGTCGTGGCGGTGTCGGTATTATTCGAGTTTCTGGCCCTAAAGCCAACCAAGTGGCGTTAGAAGTCACTGGCAAAACACTAAAGCCCCGCTACGCAGAGTACCTGCCGTTTAAGTCAGAAGATGGCACTGTGCTTGATCAGGGCATCGCACTGTACTTCCCTAACCCACACTCATTTACAGGTGAAGACGTACTTGAGCTGCAAGGCCATGGCGGCCCTGTCGTGATGGATATGCTGATAAAACGCATTCTAGGTATAGATGGTATTCGAGCTGCTCGCCCTGGTGAGTTCTCTGAACGCGCATTTCTGAACGATAAACTCGACTTAGCTCAAGCCGAAGCGATTGCAGACCTCATTGATGCCAGTTCTGAAGAAGCAGCAAAATCGGCGCTGCAATCCTTACAGGGCGCATTTTCAGGCCGCATTAATACCTTAGTTGAGTCGCTGATTCATTTGCGTATCTATGTTGAAGCAGCCATCGACTTCCCTGAAGAAGAGATCGACTTTTTGGCCGACGGTAAAGTGGCTGGTGACCTACAAGCCATCATCGACAACCTAGATGCGGTGCGCAAAGAAGCTAACCAAGGCGCTATTATGCGTGAAGGGATGAAAGTCGTGATTGCGGGTCGTCCAAATGCGGGCAAATCAAGCCTGCTGAACGCGCTATCGGGTAAAGAGTCTGCAATCGTAACCGACATCGCAGGAACTACGCGTGATGTACTGCGTGAGCATATCCATATTGATGGCATGCCTCTGCACATCATCGATACTGCAGGTTTGCGTGATGCTTCCGATGAAGTAGAGAAAATCGGTATCGAACGCGCGTGGGATGAAATAGCCCAAGCAGACCGCGTGTTGTTCATGGTGGATGGCACGACAACCGATGCCACCGATCCGAAAGATATCTGGCCAGATTTTGTGGATCGCCTACCAGACAACATTGGCATAACTGTGATCCGTAATAAAGCGGATCAAACGGGTGAAGATATGGGGATCTGCCACGTCAATAACCCTACTCTTATCCGTTTGTCAGCGAAGACTGGTGCAGGGGTTGAAGCTCTGCGCGATCATCTCAAGGAGTGTATGGGCTTCTCTGGCAACAGTGAAGGTGGGTTTATGGCTCGTCGTCGTCATCTCGATGCATTAGAACGTGCCGCACAGCACCTTCAAATAGGCCAGGAGCAGCTTGAAGGCTATATGGCAGGTGAAATATTGGCTGAAGAGCTACGCATCACCCAACAACATCTCAATGAGATTACCGGTGAGTTCAGTTCTGACGACTTACTGGGACGAATCTTCTCTTCATTCTGTATCGGGAAGTAAATAATCGAACGCGCGGTGCTGAGCTTAACTCACACCGCGTTTCTTTTTGTACGGCAAGCCATCCATGAGCTTTAGCCGTCGCATTCAATAAGGAAGAAGTATGATCCACATTATTACAGGCAGCACGTTAGGTGGCGCAGAATACGTAGGGGATCACCTGAGTGATCTACTCAACGAGAATGGATTTGAAACAACGATCCACAACCAGCCTTCCCTCTGTGATATCGAAAATCAAGGTACGTGGTTGGTGATCACCTCTACACATGGAGCTGGTGAGTATCCTGATAATATCCAACCTTTTATCGCAGCATTACAAAATACACCGCCAAAAATGACTGATGTAAAATTTGCGGTGATTGCGATTGGTGACTCTAGCTACGATACGTTCTGTGCCGCTGGTCAACACGCTTATGATTTATTAGAGGATATTGGTGCAACCCCTCTCGCAGATTGCTTTAAAATCGATGTACTGAGCCATGATGTGCCAGAAGACGCCGCAGAGATGTGGTTAAAAGAGAATATCGAACGTTTTTAAACTCACGACTTTCCCTTCAACAGAGTCGAAATTCGGCTCTGTTTTCTCCCATGTGAATAACTCCCACCAAATTATTTTGTTTAACCGCTCAAAAACCAACCAAAAAGACTGTGGATAACTACAATAAGATCCAGTGATTTTCCTTTAGTTATCCCAATAACAACTTTGATCAATTTTACCCCCTGTGTATAACTACCACTTTTGATCCCAGGTAATCCTCGATCTGATCCAATCATGATCACAAGATATGATCCAAAGAAGATCCATGATCTTGTTGATCATTTTTAGGTTATCCACAGAAACGGTCGATCCTAATAGTAGATCTAATAAAAGATCATATATATAGATCTTATATATATTTATCTTGAAGCTTAAAACGGATAAAACGAGAAAACGTTTTTCTCTCTGGCATAAAGCAGGTAAAATACGGCTCCTTTATCTGTCCATTAAATCCCTTTGAATACCTGAGGTCAGTTCATGCTTTATCACGAAAACTTTGACGTCATTGTTGTCGGTGGCGGACACGCAGGAACGGAAGCCGCGCTCGCATCTGCACGCACAGGACAAAAAACGCTTCTCCTTACCCATAACATCGATACATTAGGCCAGATGTCTTGTAATCCGGCGATCGGTGGTATTGGTAAAGGTCACTTAGTAAAAGAAGTAGATGCTATGGGCGGTTTGATGGCTGAAGCCATCGACCATGCAGGTATTCAGTTTCGTACACTAAATGCCTCCAAAGGTCCTGCAGTACGAGCAACTCGAGCTCAAGCCGATCGCGCTCTGTACAAAGCGTACGTTCGTAATGCATTAGAAAATGCGCCTAACTTAACGTTGTTCCAGCAATCAGTTGATGATCTGATTGTTGAACAAGATCGCGCAGTTGGTGTGGTAACTCAAATGGGACTTCGCTTCCATGCGAAAGCCGTTGTGCTAACCGTGGGTACCTTCCTTGGTGGTAAGATCCACATAGGTATGGAAAGCTCGTCTGGTGGTCGTGCCGGGGATCCACCATCGATCGCATTAGCGGATCGACTGCGTGAACTGCCGTTCCGTGTGGATCGTTTAAAAACAGGTACTCCACCGCGCATTGATGCTCGTACTGTTGATTTTTCAGTGCTAGAAGCTCAGCACGGTGATAACCCAACGCCTGTATTCTCGTTCATGGGCAAACGTGAACAGCATCCGCGTCAGATTCCATGTTTCATCACCCACACCAATGAACAAACTCACGATGTGATCCGTAGTAACTTGGATCGCAGTCCAATGTACGCAGGTGTGATTGAAGGTATTGGTCCGCGTTACTGTCCGTCTATTGAAGACAAAGTGATGCGTTTCGCTGACAAAAACAGCCACCAAATCTTCATTGAGCCAGAAGGCCTAACCACGCACGAGTTATACCCTAATGGTATCTCGACCAGCTTGCCATTTGATGTGCAAGTACAAATCGTGCGCTCAATGAAAGGGTTTGAAAGTGCACACATCGTTCGCCCAGGTTATGCGATTGAATACGATTTCTTCGATCCACGTGATTTGAAGCAAACGTACGAGACGAAGTTCATCCATGGTTTGTTCTTTGCTGGCCAGATTAATGGTACGACTGGCTACGAAGAAGCCGCAGCGCAAGGCTTGATGGCGGGCCTAAACGCAAGCTTGTTTAGCCAAGACAAAGAAGGCTGGAGCCCACGTCGTGACCAAGCTTACATGGGCGTGTTGATTGATGACTTATCGACCATGGGTACCAAAGAGCCGTACCGCATGTTCACTTCTCGTGCGGAATACCGCCTGCTACTTCGTGAAGATAACGCCGATTTACGTTTAACGGAAAAAGCGCGCGAGCTAGGCTTGATTGATGATGTTCGTTGGGCTCGCTTTAACGAGAAAATCAACAATATGGAAACGGAGCGTCAGCGTTTGAAAGCAACGTGGATGAATCCGAAGTCAGAGGGTGTTGATGAGTTGAACAAGCTGCTGAAAACCCCAATGGCCCGTGAAGCGAGTGGTGAGGATCTTCTGCGTCGTCCAGAGATCACTTATTCGCAACTGACGCAACTTGAAGCGTTTGCTCCTGCTCTTGAAGATCAGCAAGCGGCTGAGCAAGTTGAAATTCAAGTGAAATACGATGGTTACATCAAGCGTCAGCAGGAAGAGATCGAAAAATCACTGCGTCACGAAAATACCAAGTTACCTGCTGATTTGGATTACCGCGATGTAAAAGGTTTATCAAACGAAGTCGTTGCTAAACTGAGCGAGGCCAAACCAGAGAGCATCGGTATTGCATCACGCATTTCTGGTATTACGCCTGCTGCAATTTCTATTCTACTTGTTCACTTGAAAAAGCATGGTTTGCTGAAGAAAGGTGAGGAAGAATAATGAGCGCATTGCGAACAAAGCTGGATTCACTGATCGCGAAAACCGATTTGGAAGTGTCAGAACAGCAACGAGAGCAGTTAGTTGGTTATGTCGAACTGCTCGACAAATGGAACAAAGCATACAATTTAACATCGGTACGTGATCCGCTTGATATGTTAGTGAAACATATTCTTGATAGTATCGTTGTAAGCGCACACCTGCCCGGTGAGCGCTTCATTGATGTTGGTACTGGTCCGGGGTTACCGGGCATCCCTTTGGCAATCATGAACCCTGAGAAAACCTTCTTTTTGCTCGACAGTCTTGGCAAACGCATCCGTTTTATCAAGCAAGTTGTGCACACATTAGGGCTGAAAAACGTGACACCAATTCAAAGTCGCGTCGAAGAATTCCAGCCTGAAGAAAAATTTGATGGCGTTTTGAGTCGAGCTTTTGCTTCAATGACAGACATGGTGGAATGGTGCCACCATTTGCCGAAACAAGAGCACGGGGTGTTTCTAGCGCTGAAAGGACAGCACCCTAAAGATGAAATGGATCAGCTTCCTGAATGGTGCAGTGTGACAGAGATCATATCTTTGGCTGTTCCTGAGTTGGAAGGTGATCGTCATCTAGTAATCTTATCGCGCAAGGAAAATTAGCGAGGTAATCGTGGGTAAAATTGTAGCAATCGCCAACCAGAAAGGTGGGGTCGGCAAAACAACAACGTGCATTAACTTAGCGGCTTCGATGGCGGCAACAAAGCGCAAGGTTTTGGTGATCGATCTCGACCCGCAAGGCAATGCTACGATGGCCAGTGGCGTGGATAAGTATATGGTCGACGCCACTGCATACGATCTTTTGGTTGAAGATACACCGTTCGATCAAGTCGTTTGTACCCAAACAACAGGGAAGTATGATTTGATCGCGGCGAACGGAGACGTGACCGCGGCAGAAATCAAATTGATGGAAGTTTTCGCTCGTGAAGTGCGTCTAAAAAATGCATTGTCGTCAGTTCGCGATAACTATGATTTCATCTTTATTGATTGTCCTCCTTCTCTAAACCTTCTTACAATCAATGCGATGGCGGCAGCTGACTCTGTGCTGGTGCCGATGCAATGTGAATACTTTGCGTTAGAAGGTTTAACTGCTCTTATGGATACAATCAGCAAGTTAGCGGCTGTCGTGAATGAAAACCTCAAAATCGAAGGTTTATTGCGTACCATGTACGACCCACGCAACCGCTTATCGAATGAAGTATCCGATCAACTTAAAAAACACTTTGGGAATAAAGTTTACCGTACTGTCATTCCGCGTAATGTTCGTTTGGCTGAAGCACCAAGTCACGGTAAGCCTGCAATGTACTACGATAAGTACTCCGCAGGTGCCAAAGCGTATCTTGCTCTAGCGGGCGAAATGCTCCGCCGCGAAGAAATCCCAGTTTAACTCTAACCTAAGGAATTCAATCCCATGTCTAAGCGTGGTCTCGGAAAAGGACTGGATGCGTTATTGTCGACCAGTTCGTTTGCTCGTGAAAAACAGCATATTGCATCGCATAGCCAAGAATTATCGGCAGACGGTGAGTTAACCGATTTAGCGATTGGTCAATTGCAGCCGGGCGTATACCAACCGCGTAAAGATATGGCGCCTGAAGCGCTAGAAGAACTAGCGGCTTCGATTCAATCACAAGGCATTATTCAACCAATCGTGGTTCGCCAGGTCGAAAATGGTCAGTTTGAGATCATCGCAGGTGAGCGCCGCTGGCGTGCTGCAAGGCAGGCGGGTTTAAAACGCGTGCCGTGTTTGGTGAAAAAAGTTGAAGATCGTGCCGCCATCGCCATGGCGTTGATTGAAAACATTCAACGTGAAGACTTGAATGTGATTGAGGAAGCCCAAGCGCTTGAGCGTCTACAAGATGAATTCACGCTGACACATCAGCAAGTGGCCGATGTGATTGGTAAATCAAGAACGACGGTGAGTAACCTATTACGTCTGAATCAGTTGGAAGTTGATGTAAAAGGTCTGGTTGCAGATAAAAAATTGGAAATGGGTCATGCTCGAGCTCTGTTAGCGTTAGAAGGCGAACAGCAAGTCGAAGTAGCTCAACAAGTGGCTAAGAAGCAAATGACTGTTCGCCAAACCGAACAGTTAGTAAAAAAGTGCTTAGCCCCACAAAATGAGCAAAAAGGGCAACAAGAGGATACCGAAGCCGAGCAAATGTCGCATAAATTGAGTCAGCTGCTTGATGCAAAAGTTTCTCTTACCCGTTCTGCAAACGGAAAAGCGAAATTGACGATAAGTCTTGATGAGCCTCACAAATTGGACCAACTAATTGCCAAGCTTGAGGCCTAGATGAGATAATTGATTTAGGTCAATTAATCTAATTAATCGAATTTTGTGCGAAAGTTGTCGTTTTGTAAACAAAACTGTAAGTTTTTGATGCAATCGAATTGCTTTACGTTGAACTGAACGTATAATTTTCGCCAATTTCCCAGCACAGAGAGTTAAGTGCGAAGTGGATATTACTAGAGGTACGAATACATGGTAGCTGCGTTAGCTAGACCAGGACGAGAGCTCGCAAGGCAATTGTTAATGATCCAGTCTGGCGCGGTTATTTTTGTGGCAGCAGGAATGGCGGTAGCCATAAATCCTGACTGGGGATTTTCAGCGCTGATTGGCGGAGGCATTTTTGTTGTTGCCAATGCAGTATTCGCGCTGTGTGCTTTCATGTTTAGTGGAGCTCGCGCTGCCAAGCGCATCGCTGCTTCCTTCTATACGGGTGAAGTACTGAAAATTCTCATCACGGTTGCACTGTTCTATGTTGCCTACATGTATATGCAGGTGGAACTTGTTCCCCTCAAACTAACCTATTTGCTGGTACTAGGTATTAATATCTGTGCACCAGTGCTATTCATTAACAACAAAAAATAGGATGAGTTATGGCTGCGCCAGGTGAAGCGCTAACATCGTCCGGTTACATTGCCCACCACCTTTCTAACCTATCGCTATACAAGTTGGGTTTAGTAGGGTCGGAGACAAGTTTCTGGAACGTACATATCGATAGCCTGTTTTTTTCTTGGTTTACTGGTTTAATTTTCCTCGGAATTTTTTACAAAGTAGCAAAGAGAACAACAGCGGGTGTACCGGGTAAGCTTCAGTGTGCTGTAGAAATGATCGTTGAATTTGTCGCCGATAACGTCAAAGACACGTTCCATGGACGCAACCCACTGATCGCGCCTTTAGCACTGACTATCTTTTGTTGGGTATTTTTGATGAACGTGATGGACTTAGTTCCTATCGACTTCTTACCATACCCAGCAGAGCATTGGCTAGGTATTCCTTACCTTAAGGTTGTACCGTCTGCTGATGTGAATATCACCATGGCTATGGCTCTAGGCGTTTTTGCATTGATGATTTACTACAGCATCAAAGTAAAAGGTCTAGGTGGATTCGCAAAAGAACTTGCACTACATCCATTCAATCACCCACTGATGATTCCGTTTAACCTACTAATTGAAGTGGTATCGCTATTAGCGAAACCTCTATCACTTGGTATGCGTCTATTCGGTAACATGTTCGCGGGTGAGGTTGTATTCATTCTTTGTGCGGCAATGCTACCATGGTACTTACAATGGATGGGTTCACTACCGTGGGCAATCTTCCATATCTTGGTTATTACGATTCAAGCCTTCGTATTCATGATGTTGACAATTGTTTACCTGTCAATGGCACACGAAGATCCTGATCATTAATTTTTTTAAAGCTTTTTATTTGGGCACTAAGCCAACAACTATAAATTGGAGATAGTAATGGAAACTTTACTGAGCTTTTCTGCAATCGCCGTAGGTATTATCGTCGGTCTTGCTTCTCTTGGTACAGCGATTGGTTTCGCACTGCTAGGTGGTAAATTCCTAGAAGGTGCTGCACGTCAACCAGAAATGGCTCCTATGCTACAAGTTAAGATGTTCATCATCGCGGGTCTACTTGATGCGGTTCCAATGATCGGTATCGTAATCGCGCTACTATTCACTTTCGCAAACCCATTCGTTGGTCAACTAGGTTAATCACCTTTAACTCGGGACGGGCGATTATCGCTTGTCACTGATTAACACTAAGTCCAAATAGAGGGGTAGCTGTTGTGAACATAAACGCAACTCTGCTAGGTCAAGCAATCTCGTTCGCACTATTTGTGTGGTTCTGCATGAAGTATGTATGGCCACCATTGATGCAAGCGATCGAAGAGCGTCAGAAGAAAATTGCTGATGGTCTTCAAGCAGCAGAACGTGCTGCGAAAGACTTGGATCTAGCACAAGCCAACGCTTCTGATCAATTGAAAGAAGCGAAGCGCACAGCAACTGAGATCATCGAACAAGCGAACAAGCGTAAGTCTCAAATTCTTGATGAAGCTCGCGAGGAAGCTCAGGCAGAACGCCAGAAAATCCTAGCGCAAGCAGAAGCAGAACTTGAAGCTGAACGCAATCGTGCACGCGATGAGCTGCGCAAACAAGTTGCTACTCTGGCTGTAGCTGGTGCTGAGAAAATCCTTGAGCGTTCTATCGATAAAGATGCGCAAAAAGATATTCTCGACAACATTACTGCAAAACTTTAAGTCTGGGGGCGCATATGTCTGATTTGACTACTATCGCACGCCCCTATGCTAAAGCAGCCTTCGACTTTGCTTTAGAGAAAGACCAGTTGGACCAATGGGGCCAAATGTTATCTTTTGCTGCTGAAGTGGCCAAAAACGAACAAATGAACGAACTACTAACGGGTTCGGTTTCTGCTGACAAAATGGCAGAAATTTTTGTTGCAGTTTGCGGCGAACAAGTTGATGCGCACGGTCAAAACCTTTTGAAGGTAATGGCTGAGAATGGTCGTTTAGCGGCCCTTCCTGATGTTTGCACGGAGTTTTTTACTCTGAAAAAAGAACATGAGAAAGAAATTGATGTTGAAGTAATTTCAGCAACAGAGCTTTCTGATGAACAACTTGCAAACATTGGCAGCAAACTTGAAAAGCGTCTTGAACGCAAAGTGAAGCTGAATTGCAGTGTAGATGAGACCCTACTTGGTGGGGTTATTATTCGAGCCGGAGACCTAGTCATCGATGACTCAGCGCGTGGTCGTTTGAACCGCCTGAGCGATGCATTGCAGTCTTAATGGGGATTGGAGCATGCAACTTAATTCCACGGAAATTAGCGATCTGATCAAACAACGTATCGAATCTTTCGAAGTTGTTAGTGAAGCTCGCAACGAGGGTACTATCGTATCGGTAAGCGATGGTATCATCCGCATCCACGGCCTAGCGGACGTGATGCAAGGTGAAATGATTGAATTACCGGGTGGCCGTTATGCACTGGCACTTAACCTTGAGCGTGACTCGGTTGGTGCGGTTGTAATGGGCCCATATGCTGACCTTAAGGAAGGCATGAAAGTTACAGGTACTGGCCGCATTCTTGAAGTGCCAGTTGGTCCAGAACTACTAGGCCGCGTAGTAAACACGCTGGGTGAGCCTATCGATGGTAAAGGTCCAATCGAAGCGAAAATGACTTCGCCTGTAGAAGTGATCGCACCAGGTGTAATCGACCGTAAATCGGTAGACCAACCTGTGCAAACTGGTTATAAGTCAGTTGACTCAATGATCCCAATCGGTCGTGGTCAGCGTGAGCTTATCATCGGTGACCGTCAGATTGGTAAAACAGCACTGGCGATCGACGCGATCATCAACCAGAAAGACTCTGGTATTTTCTCTATCTACGTAGCAATCGGTCAGAAAGCATCGACTATCGCTAACGTTGTTCGCAAACTAGAAGAGCACGGCGCACTACAAAACACTATCGTTGTAGTTGCATCAGCTTCTGAATCTGCAGCGCTTCAATACCTAGCGCCTTACGCAGGTTGTGCGATGGGTGAATACTTCCGCGATCGCGGTGAAGACGCACTGATTGTTTACGATGATCTATCTAAGCAAGCGGTAGCTTACCGTCAGATCTCTCTACTACTTAAACGTCCACCAGGCCGTGAGGCATTCCCAGGTGACGTATTCTACTTACACTCGCGTCTACTAGAGCGTGCAGCTCGTGTAAACGAAGAGTACGTAGAGCGTTTCACTAACGGTGAAGTGAAAGGTAAGACTGGTTCTTTGACTGCTCTTCCTATCATCGAAACTCAAGCAGGTGACGTTTCAGCATTCGTACCGACTAACGTAATCTCGATTACTGATGGTCAGATCTTCCTACAAACTGAGCTATTCAACGCTGGTGTTCGTCCTGCTGTTGACCCAGGTATCTCAGTATCTCGTGTAGGTGGTTCAGCTCAGACGAAAATCATCAAGAAACTATCAGGTGGTATCCGTACAGCACTAGCTGCATACCGTGAACTAGCGGCATTTGCTCAGTTCTCTTCTGACCTTGATGACGCAACGAAGAAACAGCTAGACCATGGTCAAAAAGTTACAGAACTAATGAAGCAGAAGCAGTACGCTCCAATGTCTGTATTTGACCAAGCTCTAACTATCTTCGCGGCAGAGCGCGGTTACCTTGATGATGTAGAACTTAACAAAGTTCTAGATTTCGAGGCGGCTCTACTATCGTACGCTCGCGGTCAATACGCTGAACTAGCAGCTGAGATCGACAAGTCTGGCGCTTACAACGATGAAATCGAAGCTCAGTTGAAGAAACTGACTGACGACTTCAAAGCAACCCAAACTTGGTAATTAGGTCGGTGGCAGTTTCTGCCACCAACTAACGGAGAGTAACGATGGCCGGCGCAAAAGAGATACGTAATAAAATCGGTAGTGTTAAAAGCACTCAGAAAATTACGAAAGCGATGGAAATGGTAGCAGCTTCAAAAATGCGTCGTTCTCAAGATGCAATGGAAGCTTCTCGTCCATACGCTGAAACAATGCGTAAAGTGATCGGTCATGTGGCTAACGCAAACCTAGAGTACCGTCATCCGTACCTAGAAGAGCGTGAAGCTAAACGTGTTGGTTACATCATCGTTTCGACAGACCGTGGTCTGTGTGGTGGTTTGAACATTAACGTGTTCAAAAAAGCCGTTACAGACATGCAAGCATGGAGAGAGAAAGGTGCTGAGATTGAGCTAGCCGTTGTTGGCTCAAAAGCAACAGCTTTCTTTAAACATGGTGGCGCAAAAGTTGCGGCACAGGTTTCTGGTCTTGGAGATAATCCAAGCCTACAAGACCTAATCGGCTCTGTTGGCGTAATGCTGAAGAAATACGATGAAGGTGAACTGGACCGTCTATATGTAGTATTCAACAAGTTTGTTAATACTATGGTTCAGCAACCAACGATCGATCAATTGCTACCTTTGCCTAAATCGGACAGCGAAGAGATGCAGCGTGAGCATTCATGGGACTACATCTATGAGCCTGAACCAAAACCTCTACTGGATACGCTATTAGTGCGTTACGTAGAGTCTCAGGTATACCAAGGTGTGGTTGAGAACCTTGCTTGTGAGCAAGCGGCTCGAATGATTGCGATGAAGGCTGCAACGGATAACGCAACCAGTTTGATTGACGATTTGGAACTTGTGTACAACAAAGCCCGTCAGGCTGCGATTACACAAGAACTATCAGAAATCGTTGGTGGTGCAGCTGCGGTTTAAGCTTAGGTAAAACGAAATAGTTTAGAGGATTAACGATGGCTACAGGTAAGATCGTACAGATCATCGGTGCGGTAGTCGACGTAGAGTTCCCACAGAGCAATGTACCTAGTGTATATGACGCTCTAAACGTAACGGACTCAAAAGAGCGTCTAGTTCTTGAAGTTCAACAACAGCTAGGCGGTGGCGTAGTTCGTTGTATCGTAATGGGTAGCTCTGATGGTTTACGTCGTGGAGTAGAAGTGGTTAACACTGGCGCTCCAATTTCAGTACCAGTAGGTACTAAAACTCTAGGTCGTATCATGAACGTCCTAGGTGACGCGATTGACGAGCGTGGTGAAGTGGGTGCGGAAGAGGTTTACTCTATCCACCGTAGTGCACCAAGCTACGAAGAGCAATCAAACGAAATTGCACTTCTAGAAACGGGCGTTAAAGTAATCGACCTAATTTGTCCATTCGCTAAGGGTGGTAAAATCGGTCTATTCGGTGGTGCAGGTGTAGGTAAGACCGTTAACATGATGGAACTTATCAACAACATCGCACTACAGCACTCAGGTCTATCAGTATTTGCTGGTGTTGGTGAGCGTACTCGTGAAGGTAACGATTTCTACTACGAGATGCAGGAAGCGGGCGTTGTAAACGTTGAGAAGCCTGAAGAATCAAAAGTAGCGATGGTTTACGGTCAGATGAACGAGCCACCAGGTAACCGTCTACGTGTTGCACTGACTGGTCTAACAATGGCAGAGCGTTTCCGTGACGAAGGTCGTGACGTACTACTGTTCATTGATAACATCTACCGTTACACACTTGCAGGTACAGAGGTATCAGCACTACTAGGTCGTATGCCTTCTGCGGTAGGTTACCAGCCAACTCTTGCAGAAGAGATGGGTGTACTTCAGGAGCGTATCACGTCAACGAAATCAGGTTCTATCACGTCTGTACAGGCGGTATACGTACCAGCGGATGACTTGACTGACCCGTCTCCAGCAACAACGTTCGCGCACTTGGATGCAACGGTTGTACTTAACCGTAACATCGCTGCAATGGGTCTATACCCTGCGATCGACCCGCTAGATTCAACATCTCGTATGCTTGATCCACTAGTCGTTGGTCAAGATCACTACGAAGTTGCTCGTGGTGTTCAGCAGACTCTTCAGCGCTACAAAGAGCTGAAAGATATCATTGCTATCCTAGGTATGGACGAGCTATCTGAAGAAGATAAGCAAGTTGTATCTCGTGCACGTAAGATTGAGCGTTTCCTAACTCAGCCTTACCACGTAGCAGAAGTATTTACAGGTGACCCTGGTATTTACGTACCTCTAAAAGAGACTCTACGTGGCTTTAAAGGTCTACTAGCTGGTGAATACGACGACATTCCTGAGCAGGCATTTATGTACTGCGGTAGCATCGACGATGCTATTGAGAATGCGAAGAAGCTATAAGGCTAACTAGGAGGCGATATGGCAGCAATAACCTTTCACCTAGACGTAGTAAGCGCTGAGAAGAAAATCTTCTCTGGTCGTGTTGAAACGTTTCAGGTGACCGGTAGCGAAGGTGAACTTGGTATTTTCCATGGTCACACACCGCTGCTGACCGCTATCAAGCCTGGTATGGTGCGTATTGTGAAACAGCACGGCCACGAAGAAATTATTTATGTTTCTGGTGGTATGGTAGAGATTCAGCCTGGTACAGCGACTGTACTAGCTGATACAGCTATCCGTGGTGAAGAGCTAGACGCAGCGAAGGCAGAAGAAGCCAAACGCCGCGCTGAGGAGCAAATCCAGAATCAGCATGGTGACATGGACTTCGCACAAGCGGCCAGTGAACTGGCTAAAGCCATTGCTCAGCTACGAGTTATCGAGCTGACAAAAAAGCGTCGCTAAGCTCAATTAGCAACGTTGCATGAAAAAAGGCGGCCAATTGGTCGCCTTTTTGATTAATTTTAGTTGGAAATTTACCTTACTCCATTAACTATTTTAAAAGAGCTGTTTAAAATAACGGCCAATTAACATAAAACGTCAATAGGTTATCAATGAAATTCAGTGCTGTGATTCTTGCAGCGGGTAAAGGTACCCGTATGCATTCGAACATGCCTAAGGTGCTACACACTTTGGCAGGTAAGCCAATGGCAAAACATGTGATTGATACATGTACAGGTCTTGGCGCACAAAATATCCACTTGGTCTTTGGTCACGGTGGTGATCAAATGCAAACTACTCTTGCAGAAGAGCCTGTAAATTGGGTACTGCAAGCGGAGCAGTTAGGGACTGGTCATGCGGTTGATCAAGCATCTCCTCGCTTTGAAGACGATGAAAAAATCCTCGTGCTTTACGGTGATGTTCCACTGATTTCAGCTGAAACGATTGAAAACCTATTAGATGCACAGCCAACAGGCGGTATTGCACTACTAACAGTGATTCTAGATAACCCGACAGGCTACGGTCGTATTATCCGTAAGAATGGTCCTGTTGTGGCGATCGTTGAGCAAAAAGATGCAACAGAAGAACAAAAACAAATTAAAGAGATCAATACTGGCGTGATGGTTGCGACTGGTGGGGATCTTAAGCGTTGGTTGTCTGGCTTAAACAACAACAACGCACAAGGCGAATATTACCTAACTGACGTTATTGCAGCTGCACACGAAGAAGGTCGTGCCGTTGAGGCTGTACACCCAGTCAATGCCATTGAGGTGGAAGGGGTCAATGACCGCGCACAGCTTGCTCGTCTAGAGCGTGCTTTCCAGTCAATGCAAGCTCAGAAGCTACTAGAGCAAGGTGTCATGCTACGCGATCCAGCACGCTTTGATTTGCGTGGTGAGTTACAGTGCGGTATGGACTGTGAAATCGACGTGAATGTTATCGTCGAAGGTAAAGTTTCACTGGGTGATAACGTGGTTATCGGTGCGGGTTGTGTACTGAAAGATTGTGAAATCGACGACAACACCATCGTTCGCCCTTACAGTGTGATTGAAGGTGCAACGGTTGGTGAAGAATGTACGGTTGGTCCATTTACTCGCCTTCGTCCTGGTGCTGAAATGCGTAACGATTCCCATGTGGGTAACTTCGTTGAAGTGAAAAATGCGCGCATCGGAGAAGGTTCAAAAGCGAACCACCTAACTTACTTAGGTGATGCAGAGATCGGTCAACGTACTAACATCGGCGCAGGTACGATCACTTGTAACTACGATGGTGCGAACAAGTTTAAAACCATCATCGGTAATGATGTATTTGTTGGTTCTGATAGCCAGCTGGTGGCGCCTGTCACTATCGCTGATGGCGCAACCATCGGTGCAGGCACGACACTAACAAAAGATGTTGAAGAAGGTGAGTTAGTAATTACTCGCGTCAAAGAGCGCAAAATTACTGGCTGGCAGCGTCCCGTAAAACAGAAATAAGCATTACCTGCACTCTGTCGCTATATTGTCAAAGCCGCTCAACAAGAGCGGCTTTGTTGTTTCTAGCTAAGGCTTCATCGCTAGTAGCTAGGAATGGCAATACGTTTTTCGAGCCAACGAACGGCTTGAGATACAAATAGGATGAGCAACAAGTACTCCAAAACGAGGAAGGTGTAAATCTCTAAGGGTAAGTACTCATTCACCACCAGCTCATTAGCACGGCGAGTGAGATCGCTTAAACCAATCACGCTGACTAAAGAACTCATCTTGAGAATGTAGACAAATTGATTGCCCAGTGGAGGGAGGATTTGTCGAAATGCTTGGGGAAGAATTACCAAGCGCATCTTTTGCCAATAGCTTAAGCCCAAAGATTCAGCCGCTTCATGTTGGCCACGGCTGATAGCTTGTATCCCACCGCGAAACACTTCCGCCATAAACGCACTCTCAGCGATAGTCAGTGCAATAACACCCGCCCAAAAGTGATTGAGTGAGACATCCAATAGTGTAGGCATGCCGTAATACACCCAAAGTAGTAAGACTAAAACTGGCACTGAACGGATCACCTCGACATAAATACGGTTTATCCACTTCAGAGAGGCTGAGTCCGACAGAGCGGGTAACGCAACGATCAGACCCAAGCTCATCGCAAATAACATACTGAGGAGTGATACCTGAATGGTGTCGTTAAACCCAGCGATTAAAAACTTTAGATTGGTGAGCCCTTGATCCGTCGAAGGGTCAAGTACATACCAGCCCCATTGATAATCTGAACAACCAGTGAGTAATAGCAGTGAAAACAGCCATAGAGTTCGAAACGTCACATTTACTCCCTGAATTAACTAAAAAACTTCCTTTGTTGCTGCTATGTTATCAGTAGAGCTCTAATAAAGGTTAATTATTAAACCGTATAAGGTCATTATTTTTAAGGGAATAAAAATGAGAAAGATTTTACTAGTGCTAGGAATGTGTTTGCTTGCTGCGACTCAAGTCGCTCACGCTGAAAGCCGTCTTCAATCCATTTTAGACAATGGCGTACTCCGAGTTGGAACGACGGGAGATTGGAATCCGATGACGATGAAAGACCCTGCGACAAACAGTTATCGTGGCTTCGATATTGATGTAACAACAGAGCTTGCTAAAGATCTTGGTGTAAAAGTGGAGTATGTGCCCACGGATTGGAAGACGCTAGTTAATGGAATTACCGCCAACAAATACGATATTACTGGCAGCGCATCTCTGAACATGTCGCGCGCGAAAGTAGCTGGATACAGCCAGCCGTATTTCTACCTTGCCTTTGTACCTGTGGTGCAAAAGAAAGATCTCGCCAAATTCTCTGATTGGGCGGATTTTAATAAACCAGAAGTAAAAGTCGCGGCGACGTTAGGTACGGTACAAGAAAAAATGGTGAAAGAATTCTTCCCGTCTGCTCAACATATTGTTATTGAAGCGCCAGCGCGCGACTTCCAAGAACTACTAGCTCGCAGGGCCGATGTATCGGTGACGTCCAATGTGGAAGCAGCGACGTTGGTGGATAAGTTTAAACAGTTGGCGATAGTGCCAGTGACCGCACCGCGTAAACCAACCCCAATTGCTATGTTGTTGCCGCAAGACGATCAAGTATGGATTAATTATATCAATCACTGGGTAGAGTTGAAAAAGACTCAAGGCTTTTTTAAGCAGACTGCCAAGAAGTGGGGGTTGAAAAGCTTATAAACAGAAAGAGCCGCATTGCGCGGCTCTTTTTATTATCTGAACGATTAAAGTTCGTCTTCACTCACGACTCGGGCGTTGTCAGGAGTCGTAAAGTGCTTGGATAATTCGCGATTCGACAGAATGTATCCCATCCACAGCCCACCCATACAGATGATGATTGCGATGCCAGTAACCATCTGAGCTTGGCTTGCCATTGCGGCTACCAATGCACTTGAGAAGCTACTTACACAGATTTGCAGGCTGTTTTGCAGACCTGCTGCTGTTGCAGGACTCTGTTGTGCGCTGGCCAGTGCACGGTTTACCACGATTGGGTACAGCGCGCCGTTAGCAACGGCAATCAAACAGAATGGCGCAAGAATAGGCCAAATCGATGACAGCTCCCACTGTGAAGCAATGAAAATCATTAATGCCGCGACACTAAATAGGCCAATCAGTTGGCGCAGAACCTTTTCATCACCAAATTTTCGAACGCCTACTTTACCTAAGTAGCCACCAGCCATAAACGCGATGGTTTGTGGGATAAAGCTCAAACCAATATCTTTTGCTTCGTAGCCCAGTTGCGCCATGATTTCTGGCATCCCAGTTAGGTAAGCAAAGAATGCAGCTGAAGCCGTCGCAAACATAAACACGTTGCCAAGGTATTTTTTAGAACTCAGCAGCGCTTTGATGTCGGCAGACATACTGGTTTGTTTGATTTCTGATTTCTCGTCTTTTTGTGCCATGGTCGCAAAGACCAAAAAGACACCAACCAGTGTTAGCGTAATAAAGATACTGTGCCAGCCGAAGTTATCTGCCAACACAACTCCTAATTGAGGTGCTAGTGCTGGTGATAGCGCGACGAGTGGCATGATTGTCGCAAAAATTTGTTGGCTACTGCTTGAATAGCGCTTAATGACCATAGCCTGCCAGATCACGGCTGGTGCACACACACCGATAGCTTGGATAAAGCGCAGTGTGAGTAGTTGCCATACTTGATCACAGAAAGCCAAACCGAATGACGCGATAGTAAATAGCACCAACCCGGCTGCGAGTGTATTACGATGGCCAAATTTATCGGATGCCAATCCCCACATTAGTTGACCAATCGCCATACCAACGAGGAATACCGTTAAAGAGAGCGCAATTTGCTCAGGGCCTGTTGCAAAGTCGATTTCCATCGCTTTGAATGCTGGCAGATACATATCGGTAGCAACGAAGCCAAGCATCGATAATGCTGCCAGATAAATGAGCTGTAGTTTTGAGATTTTCATGATTCAACCAGTCAAATTATTTAATCATTTTTTAATCAACATCAGTTGGCGCCAACCCTGATTTATTTACCTTATTATTCTATTTTTCGATTTTGAGAAAATAAAACGCTAAAATTGTTGGTTATCAATCAAATTTTTTGAAAGGTTAAATCATGTTCTCTAAAGCGTCTTTGGAAATGCTGGATACGGTTGCCCGTTTAGGCAGTTTCACCGCTGCGGCTGAGGTATTGCATAAAGTCCCCTCAGCCATCAGCTATGGAGTAAGGCAGGTCGAGCAAGATTTAGATGTGGTGCTGTTTCGACGTTTACCAAGGAAAGTCGAGCTAACTCCAGCGGGTGAACTTTTTATGGCTGAGGCGCGCTCTTTGCTGCGTCAAATGGAAGAGGTGAAAGCACAAACGCGGCGAGCGGCTCAAGGATGGAAAAGCACGTTAAAGCTGACCTTAGATAACGTGGTGAAGTTAGAAAAACTCAAACCTTTGGTGGAAGATTTCTATCGCGAGTTTGAATTTGCTGAATTGCAGATCAATATGGAGGTCTTCAATGGTTCTTGGGAAGCCATAGCACAAGGTCGAGCCGACATTGTCGTTGGCGCGACATCTGCGGTTCCCGTTGGGGGAGATTTTGAAGTCAAAGATATGGGCGTATTAGATTGGGCATTTGTAATGTCACCCGCTCATCCTTGCGTTCGACAACAAGTGCTTACTGAAGAGTTTGTGAGTCAATTTCCGGCGATCTGTCTTGATGATACTTCGAACGTGCTGCCAAAACGCCATACTGGCCATTATCCGCAACAGCGCCGATTATTATTGCCCAATTGGTATAGTGCGATTGAATGTTTAAAAAATGGGGTGGGCGTGGGTTACATGCCACGTCATATTGCAACACCCTTAATCAATGATGGTGTGCTGGTGGAGAAGGTCATGCCGGATGATAAACCGCTCAGTCACTGCTGCTTAGTATGGCGCAAAGATGATAATCATAAATTGATCCAGTGGATGGTGGACTATCTTGGGTCGCCTAATCAGCTACATAAAGATTGGTTACAGTCATAAAAAACACCTCGCTAATGCGAGGTGTTGTCTTTGATATGTTTAAAATGTGGCGGTTTTATGACAAGAAAAACTTATACGATGGGTTGTCTGTCTCGTCTTTGCATTGATAGCCAAGTTCACGTAAATGTGCAGAAAACTGAGCTAAATCGCTTTCATCTAACTCGAAACCACATAAAACGCGTCCGTAGTCAGCGCCGTGGTTACGGTAGTTGAACAAGCTGATATTCCAATGAGTACCGAGTGTGCTTAAGAACTTGAGTAGCGCTCCCGGATATTCTGGGAATTCAAAGCTGTATAGGCGCTCTTTAAGCGGCTTAGACGGCTTACCACCAATCATGTAGCGCACGTGCAGCTTCGCCATTTCATCATCAGACAAATCAACCACTGGGTAGCCACCATCACGTAAGTCGTGAATGATATGTTCTAGCTCTTCCTGACCGCCTTGCAAACGCACACCGACAAAGATATTTGCCAATGCGTCATCGTTGTAGCGGTAGTTAAACTCCGTTACGGCGCGGCCGCCAATGAGGTTACAGAACTCAAAGAAGGCACCTTGACGCTCAGGAATGGTGACGGCAAGCAAACCTTCACGTTTCTCACCAAGCTCGCAACGCTCAGAAACATAACGTAAGCCATGGAAGTTAGTGTTGGCACCAGACAGCACAGTACCTAAATTCTTACCTTGCAGTTTGTTTTGCTCAGCAAACTTCTTCAAACCCGCCAGAGCAAGCGCGCCAGAAGGCTCTGCAATCGCACGGGTGTCTTCAAAGATGTCTTTTACTGCTGCGCAGATTTCATCGCTAGAGACGGCAATATGGCCATCAATGTACTTTTGGCATAGACGGAAAGTCTCTTCGCCAATGCGTTTTACAGCGACGCCATCGGCAAACATGCTGACTTGGTCTAGTACTACTGGCTCACCAGCATCCAAAGCAGCTTTGAGGCATGACGAATCTTCTGGCTCAACTGCAATCACTTTGATTTCTGGCATGAGCTGCTTCACAAGTACCGCAACACCCGCAGCCAAACCGCCACCACCGACAGGGACGAAAATGTAATCAAGGTGACCATTTTGCTGCAGCATTTCCATGCCTATGGTGCCTTGACCTGCAATCACCAGTGGGTGATCGAAAGGAGGGACAAATGTGTACCCATGCAGATCAGAAAGGCGTTCCGCTTCCGCTTTTGCCTCATCGAAGTTGCTGCCGTGCAGCACTACATTGCCACCGAAGCCACGTACCGCATCGACTTTGATGTCTGGTGTGGTTTTAGGCATCACGATGGTGGTTTTGATGCCTAGCTTAGTACCAGAGAGCGCCATGCCTTGAGCGTGGTTACCTGCCGATGCTGCAATGACACCAGCGGCTTTTTGTGCTTCAGATAAACTCGCCACCATGTTGTATGCACCGCGCAATTTGAACGAGTGTACGGGTTGGCGATCTTCACGCTTGATCTGCACGTTATTCCCGATACGTGCAGATAAACGAGGCATTTCTTGCAGTGGCGTCACTGTTGCTACTTCATAAACAGGTGCGCGAAGGATTTGGCGCAGATAATCTGCGCCAGTTTGGTTCACTTGTTTTTCGGGTTGAGCTTCCATCATTGCTAGCCCTCTAGCTTCGACTTGTCTCGTACTGCACCCTTGTCAGCACTGGTTGCCATACTCGCGTACGCTTTGAGTGCAAATGAAACTTCACGTTGGCGGTCAACTGGTTTCCAGCCTAGTTCGTCTTGTTTTGCACGGCGCTCAGCAAGTTCTTGTTCAGACACTTGGAGTGAAATTGAACGGTTTGGAATATCAATTGCAATCATATCGCCTTCTTTTACCAGGCCAATTGCACCGCCGTTTGCTGCTTCAGGAGAGGCGTGGCCGATAGAAAGACCTGATGTGCCGCCAGAGAAACGGCCGTCAGTCAGAAGTGCACACTCTTTGCCAAGGCCCATCGATTTTAGATAAGTGGTTGGGTAAAGCATTTCTTGCATGCCCGGACCACCTTTAGGGCCTTCGTAACGGATAACAACCACGTCGCCAGCTTTTACTTTGCCGCCTAAGATGCCTTCTACGGCGTCTTCTTGGCTTTCGAAAACTACGGCTGGGCCAGTGAATTTATGAATGCTCTCATCCACACCAGCAGTCTTAACGATACAACCATCTAATGCGATGTTGCCTGATAGAACGGCTAGGCCACCTTCTTGGCTAAAGGCATGATCGATAGTACGAATACAGCCTTCCGCACGGTCGTCATCAAGGCGATCCCAGCGGCAATCTTGTGAGAACGCTTGAGTAGTACGAATTCCCGCAGGACCTGCGCGGTAGAACTTAAGTACTTCTTCGTCTTCAGTTTGGATGATGTCGTATTTCGCCAGCTGCTCTTTCATCGAAAGGCCAAGCACGGTGCGCGCATCATTGTGTAGAAGACCTGCACGATCTAACTCACCAAGAATTGCCATGACGCCACCAGCGCGGTGTACATCTTCCATGTGATATTTCTGGGTAGATGGTGCCACTTTACATAGGTGTGGTACTTGGCGTGATAGGCGATCGATATCTTCCATATCGAAATCCACTTCACCTTCTTGCGCTGCAGCCAACAGGTGCAAAATGGTGTTGGTTGAGCCACCCATTGCAATATCCAGTGCCATCGCATTTTCGAACGCATCAAACGTAGCGATGTTGCGTGGCAGTGCTGATTCGTCATCTTGCTCGTAGTAACGACGAGTCAGTTCAACGATGCGACGACCTGCATTAAGGAACAGTTGTTCACGGTCAGCGTGCGTTGCCAGCATAGAACCGTTACCTGGTTGAGAAAGACCCAGTGCTTCCGTTAGACAGTTCATTGAGTTTGCAGTGAACATGCCTGAACACGATCCACACGTTGGACATGCGCTGCGTTCGATCTGCTCGCTTTGCTCATCAGACACTTTTGGATCCGCGCCTTGGATCATCGCATCTACAAGGTCTAGTTTGATGATCTGATCAGAAAGCTTGGTTTTACCCGCTTCCATTGGACCACCAGAAACAAAGATAACCGGGATGTTGAGACGCATAGATGCCATCAACATTCCCGGAGTGATTTTGTCACAGTTAGAGATACATACCATGGCATCGGCACAGTGCGCGTTGACCATGTACTCCACAGAGTCTGCGATCAGTTCGCGTGAAGGCAGTGAGTACAGCATGCCGCCGTGACCCATTGCGATACCATCATCAACCGCGATGGTGTTGAATTCTTTCGCAATACCGCCAGCTTTTTCGATTTCGCGTGCTACAAGCTGACCCATGTCTTTCAGGTGTACGTGACCCGGAACAAATTGAGTAAACGAGTTTACAACGGCGATGATTGGTTTACCGAAGTCTTCTTCTTTCACACCCGTTGCACGCCACAGTGCTCGTGCACCCGCCATGTTACGACCATGTGTGGTGGTAGCTGATCTATATTTTGGCATTTCCTAATCCTTCTTACTTCTGTTCTGGGTACACATAGTCTAACCAGCCCCACTTATCTTCCGTGGTGCCGTCAAATAGGCCAAAGTAGGCTGCTTGTAGTTCTTTAGTGATAGGGCCGCGCTTACCAGTGCCCACTTCAATCTTGTCGATGGTTGCCACTGGTACAATCTCAGCCGCAGTACCTGTCATGAAGACTTCATCGGCAAGGTAAAGGGCTTCACGAGCAATGTTCGCTTCACGTACTTCGTAGCCTTTATCGCGTGCAATTGTCATGATCGAGTCGCGAGTGATGCCCGGTAGAATCGCGCTAGTTGCTGGTGGTGTGGTGATTACGCCATCTTTGATAACGAAGATGTTTTCACCAGCCCCTTCCGATAGGTAACCATCTACGCTTAGCGCAATACCTTCGTCGTAACCGTGACGACGCGCTTCACCACCAACCAGTAGTGAAGATAGGTAGTTACCGCCTGCTTTAGCCGCAGTTGGGATGGTGTTTGGCGCAGCGCGATTCCAGCTTGAAATCATCGCATCGACACCTTTTTCTAGCGCTTCTTCGCCTAAGTAAGAGCCCCAAGGAAATGCTGCAATGATTAGATCCATCTCAGTGCCAACTGGTGGACATACGCCTAAGCCAACATTACCGACAAAACCCAATGGACGAATGTAAGCGCTGTCGAGTTTGTTTTGGCGCAGTGTTTCGCGGGTCGCTTCCATGATTTCTTCTACAGAGAAAGGGATCGGAAAGCGGTAAATCTTGGCAGAATCTTTTAGACGTTGTGCATGCTCACGGTGACGGAAGACAATTGGGCCTTTTGGTGTGTTGTAACAGCGCACGCCTTCAAACACGGATGTACCATAGTGCATTGCGTGAGTCAGAACGTGAACGTTCGCCTCTGCCCATGGAACCATCTCACCATTAAACCAAATGAAATCTGCAGTTTTCGTTGCCATTTGTTGCCTTCCTTATGCACTTACGTGTTGTTGTAAGTTGTGATTTGGCAGTTCATCGTTGCGGATTTTTAGCACCTCAACCTTACGAACGTCCCACAACTTCTCTATTTGATTGATCAAAAACGAGATTGGTCGATCGCTGTCGACGATGATCTCGACGCTGGCTACTTTGCTTTCGTGGTTTTGCGTAGCAGCGACTTGTTTGATCACGAAGCCTCGGTGACGAATCACACGTAGAACGCGCTCCAACAGTACCGGTTTGTCATCGGCTTTGATGTCGAGTAAATATCTGTCCATGCGATTGTCTCCTATGTATTTTCCAACATATCACTGTTTGATGCGCCAGGTGGCACCAATGGCCACACGTTTTCTTCTTCATCAATCAAAACGTGAAGCATGTAAGAAGTTTCACTCGCTAGCATCTCTTTGAGAGCAGGTTCGACTTCTTCTTTCTTGGTGATGGTTTTGCCCGGGATATCGAACGCTTTTGCTAACATCACGAAATCTGGGTTGTCATCAAGAATGGTTTCACTGTGGCGACCGTCAAAGAACAATGACTGCCATTGGCGAACCATGCCAAGACGTTGGTTATTAAGAAGGACAATCTTCACTGGAATCTGACGACGCTTCAGCGTGCCCAATTCCTGAACGTTCATCATAAATGAACCGTCACCTGTAATAAGGATAGACTGATCATCAGGACGTGCGACTGCAGCGCCCATCGCTGCTGGCAAGCCAAAGCCCATGGTGCCAAGGCCAGCAGAAGTGATGAAATTTTGTGGTTCGCGTGGCTGGATATGTTGCGCTGCCCACATCTGGTGCTGACCGACGTCGGTCGAGACAATTGAGCTATCTGGCATCATGTCAGACAGCTGTTTAAGCAATAGCGGTGCGTAGATTAACTCGCCCGGGTGGTCGTAACGCCACTTAAAGCCGCTGCGCAGACTTTCACTGTGATGAACCCACGGTGAGATATCTTGAGTCAGTTCTAGCTGAGGGAGAATGGTGTTGATGTCGCCACGTAATGGTGCGTTGGCGTGGCGCAGTTTATGAATCTCCGCAGCATCAATGTCGATGTGAATCACTTTCGCATTTGGTGCAAACGTATCGAGCTTACCCGTCACACGGTCATCAAAACGCGCGCCAACCACAATCAATAGATCGGCTTCTTGAACCACTAGGTTAGCGGCTTTGGTGCCATGCATACCCAACATACCAAGATAGTGGGGATCATGGCGTTCAATGGTACCGAGGCCTTTTAATGTGCTAACTGCAGGCATTGGGTTTAAGCGAAGAAATTCGCGTACTGCATCGGTTGCTTTCGCAAGTTGCACGCCACCACCAACATACAACACTGGGCGAGTAGATGCTGCCAGCACATCTTGCGCACGTTTGATATCTTCAGCGCTGACATCTTCGATTGCTGGTGCTATGTATGGAGGAAGAAGGTCTGTGGGTGCTTGAGCGAGTTGAACGTCTTTGGCGATATCGACAATGACTGGACCCGGACGACCGGTTTTTGCGACCTCAAAGGCTTCGGCAAGTGTCGGAGCTAGATCTTCAATTTCGGTCACGAGATAGCTGTGCTTAGTACAGGCTAGGGACATTCCGATCACATCCATTTCTTGGAATGCATCGGTACCGATATGAGAGCTAGCAACCTGGCCTGTGATGGCAACTAGAGGTACGGAGTCAAGGAAAGCGTCGGCAAGGCCGGTAACAAGGTTAGTGGCTCCTGGGCCAGAAGTTGCCATGCACACAGCAACGTCTTGAGTGGAACGAGCCATCCCGATAGCTGCCATAGCGGCCCCTTGCTCGTGACGGCATAGGATGTGTTCCACCCCACCGTCATACAAAGCATCATAGATTGGCATGATGGCCCCGCCGGGGTAGCCAAAAACGGTTTCGATGCCTTGCTGTCTTAAAGCGGCTACGACAAGTTGTGCACCAGTCATCGTAAACCTCCTTTGCTACGTTGTGGCTCGTAGCGATTGCCATATTTATTGCACTTCATGTGCACTCCCATTCTTCCCGTTAAACTGTCCGAGGGTTAGACAGATGACAACTTGTAGTTGTAAAAAAACCCCCGGACTTTTCAGTGCGGGGGTTTTTTGTAATTTGTGGTTACCTTTCGCCCACAATACCCCGCGCGGTGCCAATAATGACCACGATAATCAGGGCTAGCAGTGCGTTGATATGAGCGAAAAGATTCATCTGTCTGTCGTTCTTTTTTCGTTAAAAAATGTTGTGTAATGTTCTACGAAATTGTTTGCGTCATTAGTGGTATCACACAATTCCGCTGCATGACAAGCAAAAAGTCATTCTTTTTTCACATTAACTCTCAATTGGGACGCGGTATATAACATAACCAACTAGATAAAACATTTGTTTACAGAGTGTTCAAAAAAATTGAGGAACGTATGGGGCTGGCAATCATTCATAGTCGAGCAAGCGTCGGGGTGCAAGCGCCATCGGTTAGTGTAGAAGTTCATATCAGCAACGGCATGCCAGGGTTTACCTTAGTAGGCTTGCCAGAGACAACGGTAAAAGAGTCCAAAGATCGCGTACGCAGTGCGATCATTAATTCTAACTTTCAATTTCCTGCTAAGCGGATCACCGTGAACTTGGCTCCGGCAGATCTACCCAAGGAGGGAGGACGTTTTGATCTTCCTATAGCATTGGGAATTTTGGCCGCTTCGGAGCAAATCGCGACAGATAAGCTCAAAAACTACGAATTTGTTGGTGAGTTAGCACTATCTGGTGGTCTGAGACCTGTAAAAGGTGTGCTGCCTGCTGCGCTGGAAGCTATTAAGATTCAACGTCATTTGGTCGTCCCACATGTGAATGGCGATCAGGCGGCGCTGGTGGGGAAGGAACAACATAAATCGGCCCAATCATTACTGGAAGTATGTGCCGAGCTTTGTGGTCAACATCGACTGAATCTTTTTCAAACGCCTAAGCGAAAAACGATCGAAAAACATGGTCGAGACTTACAAGATATTATTGGCCAACAACAAGGTAAGCGAGCACTGGAGATTGCTGCCGCTGGAAACCACAACTTACTTTTCCTTGGCCCGCCAGGTACTGGAAAAACGATGTTGGCTTCGCGTTTGTGTGACTTATTACCGGAAATGAGTGACGAAGAAGCAATGGAAACCGCTTCGGTGGCATCGTTGACTCAGAGTGAAATTAATGAGCATAACTGGAAGTCGCGTCCGTTTCGTTCTCCGCATCATTCAAGTTCAATGGCGGCATTAGTCGGCGGTGGTTCGGTACCCAGACCAGGGGAGATCTCTTTAGCCCACAACGGGTTATTGTTTCTCGATGAAATGCCCGAATTTGATCGTAAAGTTCTGGACTCGTTACGCGAACCGCTCGAATCTGGCGAGATCATTATCTCTCGAGCGCAAGGTAAAACACGCTTTCCGGCTCGCTTCCAATTAGTTGGAGCATTGAACCCAAGCCCGACAGGATATTACGAAGGCAATCAAGCGCGCACCAATCCACAAGCTATTTTGCGCTACCTTGGTCGATTATCTGGACCACTGTTAGATCGCTTTGATATGTCTTTAGAAATCCCAGCTTTGCCCAAAGGGACATTAGCAGAAGGAGGTGATCGCGGTGAGCCGACTGCTATCGTAAAAGCGCGTGTGAGCCATGCGCGTAACAATATGCTAAACCGCAGTGGTAAGGTCAATGCACTGCTAGGTAGTCGAGAAATTGAGGCGTTTTGTCCCTTGCATAAGAGTGATGCTGAGTTTCTTGAAACCGCTTTGCATCGTTTAGGGCTCTCGATTCGTGCGTATCATCGTATTATCAAAGTGGCGCGAACAATCGCCGATCTGGATGGGGCGGAGCAAATTGAACGAACGCACTTGGCTGAGGCACTTGGGTATCGAGCGATGGACCGTTTACTGAAACAGCTTACGGCGCAAGCGGTATAGACAGCAAAGTGTCATCGCAACAAGTGTTGTAAGCACCTTGTTGCGATGAAGGACGTTAGAAGGTGTAGTTGAGACCAAGCGACAATAGGTACTCTTTCTCCTCATAAAACGTTATATTCGAGTCAGTTTGGCTATAGCCGGCTAAAGAAATGAACGACCAGTCTTGCCAGTCAAATACGTTTTGATATTCGTAGGCCGCAAATAGGCTGATGGTGTCGTCATTTCGTGTTTTAGCAAAAGTTTGGCTAGCGGCTTGATAGTCTTTCCATGCGTAACCCGCGGTGAGAGCCAATCGATGGCGGTTGATAAATTTAAACCAGCTAATGTCAAATCCGTACGAATCAAATGACTCCGCCTTACCGTCGGCATCTTGATTGATGTAGGTGAAAGCGGGTTGCAACATAGACGTTTGGTTGAGTGGAATGCGATAGTCGCCTTTGACATAGTAAAGGTTAGCATCGCGAGCAAGTGAGCGGTCTGTCACTTCCTCCTGCTCGATGTCTTTATCAGCATAAGCAAGATCAAGGTTGAAGTTCTTATCAATTAACCCTTTGATCTGAAAGCGATACGCATTGCCGTCAACATCCGTCTCTTTACGTGCGGTTCCTACTTGATAAGGGTTGCGCCAAGTTTCGCCTTTGAGTACCGTCGGCAGATAGGAAACATCGATCACGGTGCCAGATTGTAGCTCGTGTTGATAGCCCAACTGAAAAGCGAGTGTACCTACCGCGACATCTGAGCGTGTGGTACCGGCGTAAACTTGGTGGTTGAGTCGGCTACCAAAGGTGTATGTCACACTCCCTAGCGGTGCAGCGATAACGGAACTGTCACTATCGGCACGCTTATCGAGAGAATCGATGGTGTTACTATTTTCTGTATTGAAATTGGATTCTGATGATATGAATCCGGCATTCAGCGAAATTTCACCGCCAAAACCTGCGGTTTCAGCGAGTTGAGCCTGAGCAGAACTGACGACAAAGGCCAAAGGCAAGAGAAGTAGCCTTGGTTTCATTCGTTATCTCCTTGTTGTCGAATGAGTGGTGCACATATTGGTTGCGGTAACAAATCTGACCATTCCCACGCATGTTCCAATGTGGCAAAGGCGCAGTATAATTACACGCTGTTTTATTCTTCACACATTATCACTGTTGTTTGACTATCATGTTGGCATATTTGTTATTTTTTTTTAACGCTTCTTTTGTGATTCTCAATTCTGCGGTTTGTTCACTCGCAATTTGTGTTATCGCTGTATTTAAAATATTGCTTCCTGGCGTAAAGCTAAAAGCGATAGCGACCGCTTGTGCCAATAAGGTGATGTGGTTATGGGCTACCGTTAATGCGTGCATTCTGGCGGTATCTAACCGTGTTGAGTGGGATGTTCAGGGCGGTGAAGCGCTTAAAAAAGACGGGTGGTATCTGCTGATCAGTAATCATCTCAGTTGGACAGATATTGTTGTGCTTTGCTGCGTGTTTAAAGACCGTATTCCCATGCCGAAGTTTTTCCTCAAGCAACAACTGCTGTATGTGCCTTTCATCGGGATGGCGTGTTGGGCGCTCGATATGCCATTTATGCGTCGCTATTCGCGAGAGTATCTGATCCGCAACCCTCATAAGCGAGGTCAAGATTTAGAAACGACACGTCGCTCGTGCGCTAAATTCAAACACACTCCAACCACAGTGGTTAACTATGTCGAAGGAACCCGATTTACCGAAGAAAAGCAGCGTAAGAGTAAAGCAAACTATCAATATTTGCTGCAACCAAAATCGGGCGGGATTGCGTACACGTTAGCGGCGATGGGGGAACAGTTCGAGAGCATTATCGACGTTACGTTGGCGTACCCAGAAAATACGCATAAACCGTTCAAGGATTTATTGATGGGTCGAATGGGCAAGGTGGTTGTGCGTGTGAATGTGTTACCCGTTGATGAACGAGTGCTCGGTGATTACTTCAACGATAAGCCCTATAAGCGGCAATTTCAGCAATGGCTGAGTGATGTGTGGCAAGAAAAAGATCGGTTACTACAAGAGATTTACAAGTAAACAAAAGGGGAGCGATGTGCTCCCCTTTTGATTGATATCGATGTGCTTATTTTTTTAGTGTCAGCAAGTAGTTCACCAGAGAGAAGTACTCATCCATCGTTTTGATGCTTTGTGCTTGAACTAGGTATTTGTTGTTAACGATAACCGCAGGAACGCCGGTTAGACCGCTGTTTTCAAATTGCTTGTCCATACGGCGAACCATTGAATCAACCGCGAAGCCTTTGAATGCAGAATCGAATTTTTTCGCATCTACACCTTCATCAAGGAAGATTTGACGAAGTTCTTCATCATTACGTGGTGCTTTCTTTAGATTGTGGATGCGGTTAAACATCACTGGCACCATTTTGTCTTCCACTTTTAGTGCAACCATCGTTGCGTAGGCTTTGCTCATTGATGGGCCCATGTTGCCACCCATGAAAGAAACGTGGTTTTTTAATAGCTTAGTACCTTCTGGCAACTGCTTTTTCAGTTGCTGGATAACTGGTTCAAAGCTATTACAGTGCGGGCAGTAGAAAGAGAAAAACTCCGTCACAAGAGGTTTTTTTGATGCCTCAAGATCCAATACTTTGTAATGTTCACCTTCTTTGAATTGCGCTGCATGTGCCGACAGGCTTAACATCAGCATAGAAAACAGTGCGAACAGTTTTTTCATCGAAATATCTCCATTTTTGAATTTTTGGCCTGACTTACCATTGAGGCATTAAAGACAGCGGTGCTTCTTCTAAAGCGGCGATCTGCTCTTTAAATGCAAGGACCTGACCTTCCCAGTATTTTGGCTCATTAAACCATGGAAAAGCGAGAGGAAATGCAGGGTCATGCCAACGTTTTGCTAGCCATGCCATATAGTGCACCATTCGTAGACCGCGAAGTGGCTCGATTAGTTTCAATTCTGCAGGATTAAAGTCGCAAAACTCTTGGTAAGCCTCTAAAACAATATCCAACTGTATCAGTTTGTCTTGGCGTTCACCGTTCAGTAGCATCCATAAGTCTTGTACTGCAGGGCCGTTACGAGCGTCATCCAAATCAACAAACATAGGGCCATCTCGCCACAAAATATTGCCTGGGTGGCAATCGCCATGCAAACGAATCATATTGAAGCCTTCGTGCCAGTGGCTTTCAATTGATTTGATCAGCATATCCAAGTCATTGAAGAAGCTGTTCTCCAAGTGCATTGGAATCATATTGGCGTTTTGCAGAATCTCTCTTGGTTGATACAGGTATTCTTGTAAGCCGATCGTAGGGCGATGTTGGAAGGCTTGGCGGCTGCCGACTTTATGGATTCGGCCAAGGAAACGCCCTACACCTTCGAGCTGATCTAAATTGTCAACCTCGTATTGGCGACCACCCACGCTATCAAACAGCGCAAAAGCATAGCCTTGATAGTGATGCAGGGTTTCACCGTTGATGCGCACAGGTGGTGCGACGGGGATCTCATTGCCAATCAGCTCTAAAGTAAAGTCGTGCTCCTCTTGGATCTGTTCATTGCTCCAACGTTCAGGACGGTAAAACTTGACGACATAACGACGACGCTCTTCGTCAGTAAATTGATAAACACGGTTTTCGTAGCTATTGAGGGGAAGAAAGCCTGATTCTGCGCGAACGCCGATGCTTTCTAACGCGTACCACATAAAGTCTGGGGTAAGGGCGTCAAAGTTAAACATACTTTGGGACATATAAACAAAAAGGCTCATTACTGAGCCTTTTTCCATTAGTCATCGAAGTTATAGCTTCTTGATAAATCGGCTTTCCACTTCAATGGTGAATTCGTTGCTCTTATCGGTGAGTATAAACTGAATTGTCGTAATCGCAGAGTTTAGCTTGTCAGGATCGGCACCAAGACTCATTGGCAGGTTCAATACCTCACCTGGCTGGACCTGAATTGTCTGCTTACCATACCAGCTTACATCGGATAGCCCTTCAACATCCAACGAGTACTCTTGCACTTGCTGAGTTTTGTTGATCACCTTGAGGGTGTAGGTGTTTTCTACTTCTCCCGAGCTATTAACGCGGAACAGTTGGTTACGGTCGCGAATAACACTCATGCCGGCTGGGTCTACCGCTGCAATTTGGGCAAAGAAAAGACCGACCATGACTAGTAGTACGGCACCATAGCCTAGCAGCTTCGGACGCATGACTTTGGTACTCTTACCCGATAAGCGGTGCTCGGTGGTGTAACTAATTAGGCCTTTCTCGTAACCCATGCGATCCATGGTGTTGTCACACGCATCAATACAGGCGCCACAGTTGATACATTCATACTGCAAGCCGTCACGAATATCGATACCTGTTGGGCACACCTGCACACACAAATCACAATCAATACAATCACCCAAACCAAGTTGCTTTGGATCGGCTTTACGCGGACGTGGGCCACGTTTTTCCCCACGTTTTGCATCGTAGCCAACGATGAAGGTGTCTTTATCAAACATGGCAGACTGGAAGCGCGCGTAAGGACACATGTGAATACACATGATGGAACGCATCCAACCAGCATTACCATAGGTACAAATGGCAAAGAACATTACCCAAAAGACGGGCCAAAAGTTGGCGTTAAAGGTGAAAAAGTCGATAACCAATTGCTTCATTGGTACGAAGTAGCCAACAAAAGTAAAACCAGTGGCGAGCGCTATGGTAAACCAAGCTATATGTTTGACGGTTTTACGCATCGCTAAATTCGCCGTCAGCTTATTGGAGTCTTGTTTGCGGCGTTTATTGGCACTACCTTCGAGCTTCTCTTCAAACCAGATATACATGAAGGTCCAGACGGTTTGTGGGCAGAGATAGCCACACCAAACTCGACCTAAGAAGGTGGTAATAAAGAACAACCCAAACGCCGCGATCACAAATAGCAAGGCGAGTAGGGTAAGATCTTGCGGATACAATGTGGTACCGAAAAAGTTGAACTGCTGGTTGCCAATGTCGAGCAAGATCGCTTGACGTTCACCGTAAGGGATCCACGGTATCAAAGCGAAGAGAAGCAGTAAGAACCAACCACCGTAACGACGCAGTTTCTGGTAAGTCCCTTTGCTTTCGCGTACATAGATGCGATTACTTGGGTTGAACCGATCCCCATTCCCTTTATGAGTCTTAGGGTTGTAGGTTTTAGGAGTCACATCTTTGATATCGATCTTATCCTGACTCATGCACTCATCCTTCTTAGGCTTTTATAATGTACGGCGTCATTTCTATTGATGTCGCTCGATGACATTGCTACTTCGTCCTTATCATAAATCATGACCGGACATAATTATTTTAGTAAATACTGATGAACGGCGATTATACAATCAATAACAATTCCTTTTCTTTAACGCAGTCAATGTTTAACAACAAAAATCAGTACAGTTAACCTGATAATTGGCTGAACAGTTATAACCAATTGTGGGACTAAAAACTTTGGTTATAAAAAAGCGACTCACAGAGAGAGTCGCTTAAAGAATACTGGCTGTTGAGCTGGTTATTTGATGATGCCACGAGCGCGTAGGATCGCCGTTTTAAAATCGTCCTCTTGGTCTTTTTTGAGTCCAGGGATCATTTCATCTTTGCTGCTATTACGCATTTTAAGGTGGTAGATCAGTACATCGTCGGTCAGATCTTCTAGCTTTCCTTCATAGCCTGCTTCTTTTGCCAGCTTAACGATGAACTGCAATAGGTTCAGCTCCTGATCTTTATGCCATTCAGGCTCTAGTAGCTCAAGCAGCTCTTCAATGCGATGACACTTCATTTCTTTCTCCACAGAATTTATAGGTGTAATTAGCAGTAAAGGTACCAAATTGCTTTGCTAAGACCAAATAGGAAAAACGATCTCTTTCACCGTGGTTTGTTCTAAGTCTTTGAAGTTTTATGAGTTGCGTGCAAAGAAAAAAGCGCAGCTGGCGCCGCGCTTTTGATTAAGCTGCTTTGATAACTTTGGCCGGAACACTCGACATCATTGCTGTCTTCTCAACCAATGTCATTGCTGGCGCAACTTGCTTTGCCTTTGGTGCAGTAGTAAAGCCACTGCGGCGGCGCATTGCACTAGTATTAGTGTGTGCGAACCTGACTGTTGTTGGGCGCATTAATTTACCTAACTGTCAGGCATATCCATTGCCGATGTAATGGCCTGAATCATTATGAGCTAGGCTCCAACAAGATTGAAGAATCACTCTTCTGGCTCTCGCCAATCCAGTTAATGAGTCAGGAATACCGATATGCATGCATATCAAGTGTAAGATTAGCATCCTTGTAATAATTGGTCGATAGTTGAGCAATTGAATTGTTTAGATTTTGTCATTTTGTCGCGATGTTCGAGGCAATTTTTGTTTGATCCCACGATCAGCAGTAGTAGTATGAGATCTCGATGAAGGAGGTGCCTATGTCATTTTTGAAGAAGACACTTGCCAGTTTTGGGATTGGGAGCGCGAAGGTCGACTCAATCTTAAACCAAGACGTGCTATACCCAGGTCAAAGTGTGGATGTGTCTATCCATGTATATGGTGGTGCGACTGAACAAGCGATCGACAACATTGATTTAAAACTCTGTTGCCGCTACATCGCAGAAGCCCCTGATGACCGTGGTGCGCGAGAAGGACACAGCATGCGCCGAGTACCTCAAACTCATGTGCTTGCTAAGTGGAGTCTCCCTTACGCATTTACCATCCATTCCGGCGAAGAGCGTACCTTCGATGTTAAGCTCGATGTGCCTTGGAACACGCCTATCACCATTGGTGATGCCAAAGTATGGTTAGAAACCGGCTTAGACGTTGCCGCTGCTTTGGATCCGACTGATAAAGACATCCTCACCGTTCGACCTGATCCACTGATGGATGCGGTACTATCTGCATTTGAAGCGCAAGGTTTACGAATTCGCCAGGTGGAATGCGAGGAAGTGAAAGGATTCGATCTACCATTTGTGCAAGAGTTTGAACTGGTGCCAACCGACGGACCTTACCACGGCGTGTGGCGCGAATTAGAATTTGTTGCCCACCGCAGTGAGCAAGAGCTCAAGTTGTGGTTTGAAGTTGACCGCACACGCAAGGGGCAAGGTGGCATGCTCGCGAGCTTACTGGGTAGTGGCAAACTCAAGCGAGAGCTGACCATTCCTGCCACGACTAAGCCAGATCAAGTTGGCGAACTGGTACTCAATTATCTCGATCAAACTACTGCCGTTCATGAGTCTTAATTTAAGCTTACACGTGTAAGCCTAATGTGCCATACTAGAGCAAATTTCAAACTCTAGTATAGGCGCATTGATGTCCGAGCTGCAGAAACCTCAATACAGTCAACGTGAAGAACTGGCCAATACCATCACCCACGGTATAGGGATGATTTTTGGTATTGTTGGCTTGATACTGCTGTTAGTTAAAGCCATAGACCATCAAGCTGACACTTTAACGCTTACCAGTATGGCGATTTATGGAGCGAGTATTATCGTGCTATTTTTGGCCTCGACGCTCTATCATGCGATCCCTCATCCCAAAGCGAAACGTTGGCTAAAAACCTTCGACCATTGTGCTATTTATCTTTTGATAGCAGGCAGCTATACCCCTTTCTTGTTAGTCAGCTTAAGAACACCTCTAGCATTTGGGTTGATGATCGTTATTTGGAGCATTGCGTTGATTGGCATCATCATGAAAGTTGCGTTCGTCTATCGATTTAAAAAGCTTTCTTTGATGACGTATTTGGTGATGGGATGGTTATCGCTGATTGTGATTTATCAGTTGGCGATTAACTTGGATGTCGGCGGACTTACACTGCTTGCTGCTGGTGGAGTTGTGTATTCACTGGGCGTGATTTTCTACGTTGCGAAGCGCATTCCCTTTAACCATGCGATTTGGCACGGCTTTGTTTTGGCTGGCTGCGTGTGCCATTTCTTTGCTATTTATTACTTTGTTGAGCCTATCTAGCCGATAGGCTCAACAAAGAATATTAAACACGTATTAGCGAGTTTTTACCTCTAGCACTTTGGCAGAAAACTGGTATTGCTGTGATTGCGGTACAGCCAATTTAATGCTCTTACCTTGCTCCGCTTGCTGAGGTCGCAGGTAGGTATCCGCCATGCGCTTGATGGATTGCCAAACAGTCACGTTTTCTTTTGCCAGTTGCTGACCAGACATATCAAACACTTGCACCTCAACTTCCACTTGAATGACAGATTGAGAGCTTTGGTTAGTGATTGATGTAGGTAAAACAAGCTCACCGCTTTGATAGCTTGCTGAACCAATCAATACATCCACACCTGAATCTGATAGCTGCATGGTTGGCTTTTTGGCGTTTACCACCACGGTCGTGCCAACGGTTTTCGTTATCACTGGGATTGTCGCAATCGCAGGAGCTGCGATTGTTTCAACTACGCTTGCTGTTGTTTGTGTCTCCGTCGCTTGCTGCGCCGGTTTTTTCATGACGTACTCCCAGGTAAAGTCATCGTTCAACTTCACTTCTCGACCATCGGCTAAAGTGATGACCTCGGCGGCGTATGTGGATGAGGCGGCAAGTAGGGTCGCCAGAGTAATCCATGTTTTCATTGTTATACCTTTTAATTAGAGTCTGCTTAGCGGCGCCAAAACGCAGGAAAGAACAGTACAAGAATAGTCAGAATTTCCAAGCGGCCCATTAACATCCCAAAGCTTAAGAGCCATTTGGCAGTATCGGGCAGAGGCGCGAAGTTGCCTGTCGGGCCAATCACACTGCCCATACCAGGGCCAACATTGGCAACGGCGGTGATTGAGCCAGAAATACTGGTCACAGGGTCGAGGCCTAGTGCACTTAAACAACCCGCGATAAAGATAATAGTGATAAAAAACATCAAGCCAAATGCCACCACTGAGCGAACAATATCATCATTCACCGGTCGCTGGTTATAACGCTGTACAAACACTCCTGAAGGGTGAATCAACTTCATCATTTGTTTGTTTAGCAGCGTCATTGCAATTTGGAAGCGGAAGATTTTGATCCCGCCAGACGTTGAGCCTGAGCATGCCCCCGCCATCATTAAGAATGCGAAAAGAGTGGTGGGTAATGCGCCCCATGCGGTGAAGTCTTCTAAGCCAAAGCCAGTTGTGGTGACGACAGAGACAATATTAAACATCGACACTCGCAGGGCATCCAAAATGGTGTACCCATCTCGAATCACTAACCAAGCTGAAATCACTAAGCTTGAGAATACGAACAGGTACGCAAATCCTCTAACTTGAGCGTCGTTAACCAACACATCAATACGGCGTTTACGTAACGCGGCGATAAAGAGCAAAAACGGCAAACCACCTAAGAACATAAAGGTAGTGGCCACCCAATGTGCGCCATTAGAGAAGTGGTTCATTGACCCATCAGATGTAGAGTATCCACCCGTCGATAGCGTAGTAAAGGCATGGTTGATTGCTTCGAACAGGTTCATGCCGGTGATCAAGTAGCCCAAAATACATAGGCCCGTTAGCATCAAATAAACCGCTACGATGTTTTTGGCGACCGTTTTCGCTCTTGGACTACTTTTATCCGACCAATCTGATGATTCGGTTTGGAATAGCTTCATACCACCGACATTCAGCATAGGTAACACTGCTACCGCCATCACGATAAAACCAATGCCACCAAGCCATTGTAAAATAGAGCGCCACAGCAATATGCTCGGCGCCATGTTGTCTAGGCCACTGAGCACCGTTGAGCCCGTCGTGGTGATACCCGACATCGTTTCGAAGTAGGCGTCGGTGAAGCTGATGTGGTTGATAAACACAAATGGCAAGGCGGCAAACGCACTCGCGATGGTCCAAACCAAACTGGTGATGAGGAACATATCGCGTACGCTGAGTTTGAACTTGGCGGTTCGACCTATCGTTAGGCAGATGAAGGCGGCAAGGTGCGTGATCACAACGGCTTGGGCGAAATCGAGGAATCCCCCCGTACCGGTAAAGAAAGCGACCAAAGTCGGCACGTACATAAACAGGGCCAGTTTGGATAAAACTAGCCCGATAACAAACAGTACGGGACGTAAGTTGACCATAGGAAAATCCTAGAGGAAGAATGGACTCGGCTGGAATAGCGCTTCGACGTCTGATACGTATTTTTTGTTGACCAGGAACATCACCACATGGTCATCCTGTTCGATGACCGTACGGTCGTGGGCAATAAGAACTTCTTCGCCACGAACGATAGCACCAATGGTGGTCCCAGGTGGAAGCTTTATATCTCCAATCGCACGTCCAACCACTTTAGATGTACTTTCATCACCGTGAGCGACGGCTTCAATCGCTTCCGCAGCGCCGCGGCGAAGTGAGGACACGTTTACGATATCAGCGCGACGAACGTGCGTTAGCAAGGCTGAAATAGTGGCTTGCTGAGGTGAGATTGCTACATCAATTACGCCGCCTTGTACCAGGTCTACATAAGCGCCACGTTGGATCAGCACCATCACTTTTTTAGCGCCCATGCGTTTTGCCAACATTGCAGACATGATGTTGGTTTCATCTTCGTTGGTCAGCGCGATGAAGACGTCGACTTGGTCGATGTTCTCTTCCGAGAGAAGCTCTTGGTCTGCCGCATCACCGCAGAACACGATGGTGTTTTCTAGTTGCTCAGAGAGCTTTTCTGCACGCTGGTAGTTACGCTCAATCAGCTTCACGCTGTAAGTTTGCTCTAGGCGTTTTGCCAAGCTTGCGCCGATGTTACCCCCGCCAACAATCATGATGCGGCGGTACGGTTTTTCTAGGCGCTGAAGCTCACTCATCACTGAGCGAATATGATTACTTGCTGCAACGAAGAACACTTCATCGTCGGCTTCAATGATGGTGGTACCTTGTGGGCGAATCGGACGGCCTTGACGGAAAATCGCCGCCACACGGGTATCAATGTGCGGCATGTGCTCACGCAAAGCAGACAACGCATTACCCACCAGCGGGCCACCATAGTAGGCTTTCACCGCCACTAGGCTGACTTTCTGTTCAGCAAAGCTCACCACTTGCAGCGCGCCTGGGTATTGGATCAGACGTTCGATGTAGCTCGTGACGAGTTCTTCTGGTGCGATAAGGTGATCAACAGGAATGGCGCCAGATTTAAACAGGGCTTCTTTTTCTGCCAAGTATTCTGGAGAGCGAATACGCGCAACGCGGTTTGGGGTATTGAATAGAGTGAACGCGACCTGACAGGCGGCCATGTTGGTTTCATCAGTGTTGGTTACTGCGACGAGCATATCGGCGTCTTGCGCGCCAGCTTCGTGTAGCACGTCTGGATGGCTCGCATGGCCATTGACCACACGTAGGTCGTATTTGTCCTGCAATTCACGCAGTCGGTCGGCATTATTGTCGACGATGGTGATGTCGTTGTTTTCACCCACTAGGTTTTCTGCCAGTGTGCCGCCAACCTGACCTGCACCAAGAATAATGATCTTCATACTCTTTTCTCGTATCTGAAAAAGGCGATTGAAATCGCTTCAATCGCCCTATTTAGCATGCTGTTACGCGTGTGTTTTAGTTAGCACTGCGTAGTAGAAACCATCCATATCTTCTTCGCCTGGTAGAATTTGACGACCAGGCTGGTCGGGATCAGAATCCAGCAGTTGCGCATCCGCGGTACGTGCTAAAAACGCTTTTACTTGCTCCACGTTTTCTTGCGGTGTGATTGAACAAGTCGCGTAAACCATTGTGCCGCCGGGCTTCAGTTGCGTCCACATGGCATCAAAAATTTCACTTTGCAGCTCTGCTAATGCGGCGATGTCGTCTGCACGACGTAGCCATTTGATGTCTGGGTGACGACGAATCACGCCAGTCGCAGAACATGGGGCATCCAGCAAAATGCGATCAAATTGCTCGCCTTGCCACCATTCTTGTGGATTACGCGCATCACCGCAAACCACTTTTGCCTGAAGGTTGAGACGCTTCAGGTTTTCATGCACACGTTTCAAGCGTGTGTCGTCGCAGTCAATCGCGACCACTTCACTGCCCGACGTGCGCTCTAGAATGTGCGCCGTCTTGCCACCTGGCGCTGCACAGCAATCTAAAATCAGTTCGCCGTCTTGTGGTTTTAGGTAGTTGATCGAGAGCTGCGCCGCCGCATCTTGGACCGAAACCCAACCTTTTTCAAAACCAGGTAGCTTCATCACATCACATGGTGCGGCCAATTTTATGGCGTCCATTGCTTCTGTGTGTGGCGTGCTATCAATGTTTTCATTTTTGAGCAGCGCAAGGTATTCATCACGAGTGTGGTGTTGATGGTTCACACGCAGCCACATTGGTGCTTTTTGGTTGTTCGCTTCAACAATGCTTTCCCATTGCTGTGGGTAGGCCTCTTGCAGCAGTTTTAGTAACCAGCTTGGGTGACCGTACTTGCCAGCGTTGTTGCTGACGGCCATTTGGTCGAGTTCTTCTTGGTTGCGCTGGTAGTTACGCAATACAGCGTTAATCAAACCACGCAGACGAGGACCTTTCAGCTCTTTAGTGCCTTCAACCGTTTCACCAACTGCTGCGTGCGCAGGAATGCGCATGAAGCTCAGTTGGTAAATACCAACCAGAATTAGGTGATGGAATACACGTTGTTTGCCTTTGAGCGGCTTATCCATCAACTGGTTTGCGATCATTTCTAGGCGAGGGAGGTAACGTAGCGCACCGTAACAGATCTCTTGTAACAGAGCGTGGTCACGAGGTCGTACCGTTTGTTGAGCCGCTGGAAGAGCGCTTGAAAGTGAGTGGCCCTTGTCGACGACAAGATACAGGACGTTAGCAGCCGCAGCGCGAACATTCATGATGAGTACCTTAAAGTAAAGGAGGGCATCTCTGCCCTCTAAAAGTTCGTATAATCGGGGATAATAACCCCTAGTATGGCTTAAACCAGCAGAGTGCCAACTTCAAACCAAGCCGCACGCGAATTCAGAATATCCTGAACTGACATGGCTTTTTTGCCAGGAACTTGCAGTTGCTCTAGCACCAGTACGCCGTTGCCTGTCGCAACATAAATACCAGTTTTATCTGCTTGTACGATGGTGCCGGCTGGCTTGTCACTGGTTTGCTCTGCCACACGGCTTTGCCATACTTTGATGCTGTTTTCTGCCGCCTCAAAGTGGCTCATTGGCCATGGGTTAAATGCACGAACGCAGCGCTCAATGTGCGCCGCATCGTCGTTCCAGTTGATGCGTGCTTCTTCTTTGCTGAGCTTTTTCGCATAGTTCGCTAGCTCATCGTCTTGCTTCACTGGCACTGCTTTACCCGCAGCAATGTCTACTAGGCAGTCAATCAGGGCTTCTGGACCAAGCTCAGCCAATTTTTCGTACATTGAAGCGCTGGTATCTGTCGCTTCGATTGGCAGCGTGGCAATCTTCAGCATATCACCAGTGTCGAGACCGATGTCCATCTGCATGATGGTCACGCCAGTTTCTGCATCGCCCGCCCAAATAGAGCGTTGGATTGGAGCCGCACCACGCCAACGAGGTAGGATAGAACCATGTACGTTGATACAACCCAGTTTAGGTGTATCAAGAACCGCTTGTGGCAGGAGCATACCGTACGCCACGACAACCATGAGATCGGCGTTCAGATCGGCAAGTTCTTGTTTCGCTTCGTCGGACTTAAAGCTTTCAGGTTGGTAAACCGGGATGTTGTGTTCCAGCGCCAGTTGTTTTACCGGTGGCGCAGCCAATTTCTTGCCACGACCCGCTGGACGATCTGGGTTTGTGTAAACCGCGATTACTTCATGCTCCGAAGACAACAACGCCGCCAAGTGACGGGCGGCGAAATCCGGAGTACCTGCAAAGACAATTCGTAAAGACTGACTCAAGGTAGACTTCCTTCTAATTGGTATGGTTCGAGATTAAGCGTTTTGCTGCTTCTCGTTAAAGCGTTTGATTTTTGCTAGCTTGTCCTGAATGCGTTTGCGTTTCAGTGGTGATAGGTAATCCACGAACAGCTTACCTTGTAGGTGATCAAGCTCGTGTTGAACACAAATCGCTAGCAGGTCGTCGGCTTCAAAGGTGAACTCTTTGCCATCACGATCCAGTGCTTTAACGGTAACTTCTGCAGCGCGAGGCACAAGTGCGCGCGCACCTGGTACCGACAGACAGCCTTCTTCGATGCCATCTTCGCCACGCTTTTCCAGAATCTCAGGGTTGATTAGCACCATCGGCTCATCGCGAGTTTCTGAAATATCAATCACTACGATACGTTTGTGGATATCAACCTGCGTTGCAGCAAGGCCAATACCTTCTTCGTCGTACATGGTTTCAATCATGTCATCGACGATTTTTTGAATCTCAGGGGTCACCGCTTCAACAGGCTTTGCGACTGTGCGCAGGCGATCATCCGGGAATGTTAATACTTGTAATACAGACATATTCACTCGAAATATTGAACTGTGCCGAAACAGCACAAACCTTGTTGGCTCAATTCTAGACATTTTATAGCCTAAATGACAGCATCCTTGCACCAATTTCCATTCTGGTTCCTGCTTAATAGACCAAGGACGAGGGTCATGAATCGAATTTTCCGCAACGTTGCCAGTGTTACGTTGCCGTTACTTTTCTCTTTCAACGCTGTAGCAAATGTGGATGCGAACCCACTGACTGTTAAAGATGATGCGCCACAAACATATGTAGTTGTGAAGGGCGATACGCTATGGGATATTTCGGCCATGTACTTGGATAGCCCGTGGTTGTGGCCTCGTTTATGGCAAGTAAACCCGGAAATCGATAACCCTCATTTAATTTATCCCGGAGACAAGCTGTCTTTGGTATGGATTAACGGTCAGCCCGTGTTGAGCCTAAAACCGGTTAAGAAGCTGAGCCCGAAAGCTCGCATCACAGAAAAGAAAGCCGTACCAACGGTCGCGGAAGGTTTGGTGATGCCTTACCTTAAATCGGATCGGTTGCTAGATAAAGATTCGTTGAGCAGAGCAGCAAAAGTGATGGGTAGCAGCAAAGGCAGTAAGTATCTGACTGCAGAAGATGTGCTGTATATCAATGGTAATCAGACCGCGACAGGTTGGGCTATTTACCGACCAGTAGCTACCTTTTCGCGTGACGATGTGTCCGAAGAGATTACCGCGCTGCGTTTGATTGCCAAAGGCGAGCTCGTTGAAGCTTCGAGTGATTATTCAGGTTTGAAGCTTACATCGCAGATGCAAGAAATTCTACGTAACGATATCGCGTTGCCAAATCAATCGGTTGAGAATACTGACTTCACGACTACGTTCTACCCGCTGCCGTCGCCACAAGGCAGTTCGGCAAAGTTGCTAGGTAATATCGAAGGTATTCGCTTTAGTTCAACTAACCAAGTCGTGGTGATTGATAAAGGCACGTCAGACAATCTGAAGCAAGGCAGTGTGTTTGATTTAAAAGAAGACGCGCACCCAGTTTACAAAGACGGCGATGAGTTCAAGAAAGAGTTTGGCGTGCTTGATAAGAAAATTACTTTGCCTCAAAGCAAAGTTGGTGAGTTGCTGGTCATTCGTCCTTATGAGTACTTTAGCTTGGCACTGATCACTAACAGTACTAAACCCATTAACCAAGATATTTCGGTGGTGTCACCGTTGGCGGACGAATTAACCATCGATGAATCGACGAAATAACGATGATCTCGCTGCCTGGTTAAAACTGAGTTGTTTACCAGGCATTGGCGGCGTCAAAATGAATAAGCTACTGGCAAGAGACACGCCACGTAACATCGTAAACTTCTCTCCTGAACAGCTACAACAACTTGGGTTAACAACTAAGCAAATTCAAGCTTGGGCTTCAACAGATAAAGAAGTCGATGCTTGTTTAAGCTGGCTTGAAGCTTCTACAAATCATCATATCCTGACACTGACTGACCCGCATTATCCACCTCAACTCAAACAAATCGTTGCGCCGCCACCTCTACTTTTTGTTCAAGGAAACTCTACTTGTCTTTCTCTGCCACAAATCGCGATGGTTGGCAGCCGAAATGCGAGTATTGATGGATTACAGCATGCACGTCAGTTTGCTGCAGAGTTTGTTCAGCACGATTTTATTGTCACCAGTGGTCTCGCTTTAGGCATTGATGGTCATGCGCATGATGGTGCGTTGCAAGCGGGTGGTAAGACGATTGCGGTGCTAGGATCTGGCTTAGCAAATATTTATCCGGCACGTCATCGTGGTTTAGCGCAACGTGTTATTGAACATGGGGCTTTGGTGTCTGAGTTTCGGCCTAATGCCAAGCCGCGCCCAGAAAACTTCCCGCGTCGTAATCGTATTATTAGTGGATTATCGCTTGGTGTACTGGTCGTCGAGGCGGCGAAAAAGAGCGGCTCGTTAATTACAGCTCGTTACGCGCTTGAGCAAGGTCGAGAAGTATTTGCGCTGCCAGCGTCAATCAATGCCCCCAATGCCTGCGGTGGAAACCAGTTGATACGTCATGGCGCTTGCCTCGTAGAAAAGACGAAAGATGTCTTAGATGAAATACAGTCCTTGCTTGATTGGTCTATTCATCAGAGTACCGATTTATTTTCTACGTTAAATGATGAAGAAGAATTGCCATTTCCTCAGCTGTTAGCTAACGTAGGAAGTGAAGCTACACCGGTTGATATTCTTGCAAACAGGACCAATATACCTGTCCAAGAAGTCATGATGCAGCTCTTAGAGTTAGAACTCTCTGGGCATGTCGTTGCGGTTTCAGGTGGCTATATTCGAAAGGGGAGGGGCTAGCTATGATGATGGATATACTGATGTATCTATTCGAAACCTACATCCATAGCGATGCAGAGTTACAGGTCGAACAAGACGAGTTGGAAGAAGAGTTGCTTCGTGCAGGCTTCCAACAAAAAGATATCTACAAAGCCCTTGTCTGGTTAGAAGAGCTTGCCGCATTGCAGCAAAGTGACACCTCTTCTGCAATCTCGACTTGCATGGCTTCGTCATCAACTCGTATCTACACAGCGAAAGAGATGCAGCGTTTAGATTTGGAATGCCGAGGATTTCTATTGTTTCTCGAGCAAATCAATGTGTTAACCACAGAAACTCGCGAAATGGTGATTGACCGAGTGATGGGATTAGAAACGAGTGAGTTTGAGCTTGAAGATCTCAAATGGATCATTCTGATGGTGCTGTTCAATGTGCCTGGTAACGAAAACGCTTACACGCTAATGGAAGAGCTGTTGTACACCAAGGAACAAGGGATTCTTCACTAACCATCTGGGCAAGTTCGAGTTTAGCTAGAATAAACGCGAGCTTGTCTTTTTGTGTGTTTTTCACGAAACGGTAAGTATGAGTAGTAAAATCGACAACACCCTTTTCTCTGCCCATGAACACGCTTTGGAGCACGAGCCGTGTCCAAAATGTGGTGGTGAGCTGACTCTCAAGCACGGAAAACATGGCCCATTTCTCGGCTGTAACCATTACCCAAGCTGTGATTACATTAAACCGCTACACAGCAATGATGGTCACATCGTGAAAGAGTTGGGTGTGCCTTGTCCAGATTGTGGTAACGAGTTGGTATTACGCCAAGGGCGTTATGGGATGTTTGTTGGTTGCAGTAACTATCCGGCGTGCCATCATATTGAGTCGATTAATCAACCAGAGCCAGAAAAACAGTCGCAAGAGCACCAAGCGTGTCCTGAATGCGGTAAAGGTCATTTAGTTGAACGTAAGACGCGTTTTGGTAAAACCTTCTACGCATGTGACAACTACCCTAAATGCAAATTTGCTGTGAACCTTGCTCCGGTCAAGGGGCGATGCGAAGAGTGTGGTTTTACTCTGTTGGTGGAGAAGAAACTTGCCAGTGGTGTGAAATTGCAATGTGCCAACCGTAAGTGCCAGCACACCCAGCAAGGGTAAATACATCAAAGGAATTAAAAAGGGTCGCATCGTGCGACCCTTTTTTTATTTTTTTGCTGCCAAACGTTAGTGTTGAGGCTGTTTAGCGAACGCTTGCACGGCTGGGAAAGCTATTGGGTCTAAGATGTCTGCCAGAGCGCACAACCTACGGTGCAATTCTCCTGGGTAGTCGCCACACACGTTGATGTGTCCCATCTTGCGACCTGCACGTTTCTCTTTGCCATACCAATGAAGGTGGCAACCATCCATTGATAACAATGCTTCTGGTAGTGTGTCTTCACCAAGAATATTGATCATTGAGGTTTCACGAACCAATTTCGTACTACCTAATGGCAAGCCGCACACTGCGCGCAGATGGTTTTCAAACTGACACGTTTCTGCACCTTGCTGTGTCCAGTGACCAGAGTTGTGCACGCGTGGAGCAATCTCATTCACTAAAAGTGCCCCATCGACATCAAAGAACTCAAGCGCTAATACGCCAACGTAATCTAGGCTATCTGCGACTGCCGTGAACATTTGCTTTGCTTGTTCCTGTAACCCTGGCGCATCAATCGCAGTAGAAAGGCTCAATACACCGTTGGTGTGGACGTTCTCTGCCAGAGGATACACTTCCACACTGCCATCTTTGCTTCGAGCACCAACCAGTGATACTTCGCGGTTAAAAGGAACAAACTCTTCAGCAACAATCGCTTGAGTTGGTGTTGCCGCGATGCACTCTGCCATCTCAGTCCAAATGTCGTCGACTTGAGAAGCTTCTTTTAAGCGCCATTGGCCTTTACCATCGTAACCACCTAATGCACTTTTCAGAACCATTGGCATACCAACGTGTTCAATTGCGCGCTCAAAGTCTTCACGAGTTTCAATGACGTAGTATTTCGCGTTGCGCACGCCAGCATCATCAAGCAGTGCTTTTTCAATACGGCGATCACCACCTGCTTTGATGGCTTGCGTACTTGGTAGGAACTTGCCGCTCGCTTCGCAAACCTTGAGCACGTCATGTGGAATATGCTCGAACTCGGCAGTAATCACGTCAACTTGCGTAATCGCATTTTCCAAGCCATGGCCAAGTACCTGTTGAGTTAAAGGGTGAACGACATCACCGCTGCTGACATCGTAAGCTGAAATTTGAATATTCAGTGGCGCACCAGCCAGAGACATCATACGAGCCAACTGACCCGCACCAAGAACCAGTACATGCATCTGATTAATCCTCTGCAGGGTTTGGATTTGCGAGAACTGTTTCCGTTTGCTCATTACGGAATGCTTCTACCTTCGCCATGATGTTTTCATCATGAGTGCCTAGGATTTGCGCAGCTAGGATACCGGCGTTTGCTGCGCCCGCTTCGCCAATCGCCAATGTACCAACCGCAATTCCCTTTGGCATCTGTACAATAGAAAGCAGTGAATCCATACCTTTCAGTGCACGAGACTGAACGGGAACCCCAAGCACTGGCAAACTAGTAAACGCCGCCGCCATACCTGGTAGGTGGGCTGCACCACCTGCGCCTGCGATGATAACTTTGATGCCGCGTTCTTTTGCGCCACTAGCGTAGTCAGCCAGTAATTGAGGAGTTCGGTGTGCTGACACGACTTTTGTTTCGTAAGGCACGCCAAATTGGTCTAGCATGTCCGCTGCTAGTTTCATGGTTGGCCAATCGGATTTAGAACCCATGATGATACCGACTTTCATCTCAAACTCCTTTAAGCTGCAAAAATTAGGTGAGCTATAAATTTGTGCGCATTATACGGGGATTTTTATCTCAAGCAAACGTTTGCGTCTTGTTGTTGGCGCTATTGATACATTTTATAAAAAAATTGCTTTAGTGTCTGAGAATGAATATTTGTACACTTAGTGAAAACAACACAGTCAAACAAATAGGAAGTAATCGGTGGATAACTTTGAACAAGTGCTCAACGCACTCAAGCAAGGCGAAGTGATTGCCTATCCAACAGAAGGGGTTTTTGGTGTCGGATGTGATCCAGATAACCCAGAAGCAATTCAAAAGCTATTAGAGCTCAAGCAGCGTCCGGTAGAAAAAGGGCTGATTCTCATCGCGGCAAGTTATGATCAGCTCTTGCCTTATATTGATGAATCTCAGTTGACTGAAGAACAATTACAGACTGTTCATGCCACTTGGCCAGGCCCATACACTTGGATCATGCCAGCGAGCGATAAAGTATCCAACTGGGTTTCAGGGCAGTTTGATTCAATTGCGGTTCGTGTGACTGATCATCCTTTGGTGCAAAAAATGTGTAATGCATTCGGAAAGCCGTTAACCTCTACCAGCGCGAATCTTTCCGGCTTACCACCGTGTATGACCACGGAAGAAGTCGAAGAGCAGTTGGGTGATAAGCTGGTCGCCATTCTTCGTGGCGAGACCAGCGGTCGTGATAAACCCAGCGAGATTCGTGACGCCAAAACTTCACAAATATTAAGACAGGGTTAACCCTGCTAGCCAGCCATCATTAGGTTTCACGTAATAGGTAATAACGTATGTCAGCGATCGATAAGCACGCCGTAAAGCAGTTCTTGATGTCACTTCAGGACTCCATTTGTCAGCAGTTAGAACAAGAAGATGGAAAGGCCGTCTTTGTCGAGGATGCATGGCATCGTGAACCGGGCGAACGTCTTGGTGGCGGTGGGCGCTCACGTGTTATGCGTGATGGCCTTGTTTTCGAGCAGGGAGGCGTGAACTTCTCGCATGTGGAAGGGAAAGAAATGCCAGCATCTGCGACAGCGCATCGTCCAGAGCTAGCGGGTCGTCGTTTTGAAGCGATGGGTGTTTCTTTGGTTATTCACCCTAAAAACCCTTATGTACCGACTTCACACGCCAATGTTCGCTTCTTTATTGCAGAAAAAGATGGCGAAGACCCAATTTGGTGGTTTGGTGGTGGTTTTGACCTAACGCCGTTCTATCCATTTGAAGAAGATTGCCAATCATGGCACGATACTGCAAAACTGCTTTGTGCACCATTTGGTGACGATGTTTACCAAGAGCATAAGGCATGGTGTGACAAATATTTCTTCCTACCACATCGTAATGAAACTCGCGGTGTTGGCGGTTTGTTCTTTGATGATCTAAACCAGTGGGAATTTGATAAGTGTTTTGCTTACATCAAAGCAGTCGGTGAAGGCTATTGCCAGGCTTACTTGCCGATCGTTTCTCGTCGTAAAGAGATCGAGTATGGTGAGCGTGAGCGTGAATTCCAACTATATCGTCGCGGCCGTTACGTAGAGTTCAACTTAGTGTATGACCGTGGTACCTTATTTGGTTTACAAAGTGGTGGGCGTACTGAGTCGATTCTGATGTCAATGCCGCCGCTCGCTCGCTGGGAGTACTGCTACGAGCCAGAAGCGGGATCGCCAGAAGCTGAACTTTACGAGCGATACCTAACGCCACGAGAGTGGTAAGCACGGAATCTCCTTTTCTATATAGATAGATAGTGATAGGGTCATCTGTAATCAGGTGGCCCTGTTTTCTCTATATCTAAGTAAGGAACAAAGGTAAGGAAATGACCCAGCAAATCGATCGCTATGCCGTGTTTGGTAATCCTATCGGACACAGTAAGTCGCCATTCATTCACACCTTGTTTGCTCGTCAAACTAATCAATCTTTGGTGTATACCGCAGAAAGTGCACCTGTTGATGGTTTTATTGACGCGGCGAAGGTGTTTTTTGCTGAAGGTGGCAAGGGGTGCAACATCACTATGCCATTTAAAGAAGATGCTTATCAATTTGCTAGTCGATTGACAGAACGGGCTCAGTTAGCAGGCGCGGTAAATACCCTCAAGAAGTTAGACGATGGTGAAATCATCGGTGACAACACTGATGGTGCAGGTTTAGTGCAAGATCTGATTCAGCATCAGGTTGTATTGGAAGGCGCGCGAATCCTAATTATTGGCGCTGGTGGTGCAGCTCGTGGTGTTATTAAGCCACTACTCGATCAAAAGCCGACCTCTTTAACCATTTCCAACCGTACCTTTAGTAAAGCACAGGAGCTTGCAGAGCTGTTTGTCTCTCACGGTCCTATCCGCGCCAAAGAGATGGCAAGTATTGATGAAGAGTATGATGTCATCATTAACTCCACATCCGCTTCTCTTAGTGGTGAACTACCGACTATTTCATCCTCCATCTTTGCCGCTAACAGTACAAGCTATGACATGATTTATGGCAAAGGGGTGACGAGCTTTAACTTATGGGCAAAAGAGAATGGTGCCGCTCATGCGTATGACGGTCTTGGAATGTTAGTTGGGCAGGCTGCGGAAAGCTTTATGCTCTGGCGTGGCTTACGTCCTGGTGCCAAACAAATTCTCAGAGAACTAAGAAAGAATCTTGAAGGTCAATAAGCGATGAATCAATCCATCTTATTCCCAGATATTCAATCATGGGATGAAGTATCACAATCGGTAAACTTTTCGGCGCAACAATCAGGCGCACTAATAGAGTGCTTTGTGACGAAACAAAAGTTAGAAAAGCTCAGTGGTTCACTGATTGAAACTGAGCAAGCGGCAATTAAAGTGTTTACTGATTACCGATTCGACCTAGAAGAAATGGCTGAAGAGCTAATAGAAGATGAAGCCTTCAACGAAGAAGGCCATATCATCATCGGTTAACAGGGTTTTAGTTCAAGTCTTTTACTTCATTTAAGTAGTCGTTTTTGTTCTGCACATAGTTGTTGGCAGACTTTTGCAAGAAAGCTCGTTCTTTTTCTGATAGAGGGCGAGCTTGTTTTACTGGGCTTCCAACATATAAGTAGCCACTTTCTAATACTTTCCCAGGTGGCACTAAACTGCCTGCTCCGATCATCACCTCTGACTCAATTACAACAGCATCTAAAACAATAGCTCCCATACCAACCAAAACACGATCGTGGATCTCACAACCGTGCAGCATCACTTTGTGGCCAATCGTAACGTCATTACCAATAATCAATGGGTAGCCGTTTGGGTTTTCGGCGTTCTTATGGGTGACATGCAAAACACTGCCATCTTGAATATTCGTTCGATCACCAATGTGAATGTGGTTTACATCACCTCGCGCTGCTACCAGTGGCCAAATGCTAGAATCATCGCCAATTCGGATATCACCGACTAAAACAGAGGTTGGGTCAACGTAAACACGCTCACCAAGTTCAGGCTTTATACCTTTGTAGCTTCTCATTGAGCTCATCTTTTTTCCTTATTCAGGGCGATTACAGGGTGTATGGAGGTAGAATAGTAGTGAAAACTCGCCTTTTAGAATAAAAAACACCCAAACGATAAAAAAATCAAAAAAAACGAGAAAAAGGGCTTGCCAATGTGATCGCAATCTCTATAATGCCACCTCGCTGACACGGCAACGCTTCGAAGCTTAAGTTTCGAAAGTAAGAAGCCAAGTTAGCAAGCCAAATTAGCCAAGCGGAAACGCTTGAAGAAAGTTTGAAAAAAGTGATTGACACTAAACTTTAACTCGCTAAAATGGCCGTCCTGTTTTGAGCAAAGCTCAACAGGAAAGCTCTTTAACAATATAGACCTATCAATCTGTGTGGGCACTCGTTGATGATAATCCAATTCGATACTTCGGTATCA
>NZ_JAWOVC010000020.1:0-63609 GCF_033339735.1 Vibrio sp. 2033 | reverse complement strand
GCACCGATTTGGAACGATTTCGCACCGTGTGTGCCGTTTAGTAGCTTGTTACCACCGAAAGAAGTGGTTTCTGCGATGCGGTTTAGTTCGTCGTTTAGCGCGGTCACTTCTTCTTGAATCGCAACACGTTCTGCTTTCGAGTTTGAACCGTTTGCTGATTGCAGAGACAAGTCACGCATACGTTGAAGAATATTAGTGGTCTCATTCATTGCACCTTCAGCAGTTTGTGCAATCGAGATACCGTCGTTCGCGTTGCGAACCGCTACATCCAAACCACGGCTTTGTACGTTCAAACGGTTCGAGATTTGTAGACCCGCAGCGTCATCTTTTGCGCTGTTGATTTTGAAACCCGAAGACAAACGCTCCATAGAAGTTTGTTGAGCTGAGTTTGCGTTGTTTAGGTAACGCTGAGCGGTCATCGCTGATACGTTAGTGTTTACATTCACTGCCATGGTGATTTCTCCAATTGATTTTCCGGTGTAGCGGTTTCCGACGTCTCGGAAAACCAAGTAGTTCTCTCAAAGTTACTTTTATTAACGGCGCATGCCCTGTTTTCTTTAGAGAAAATTTTGGATTTTTTTGAAAATAATTCGTTTGGAGGGGTAATCGTGACAAAGCGGATAAAAAAGCAAAAAAACTTTCATTTTTCGCTAAAGCTTCTTTTCGAATTGTCGATACAGGCAGGTTTTGCGTTAAATTCGGGCAAGGCCGTTCATCAGCCAAGCAAGGTCAATGCTAGGTTTGGCGCTTGTTTTGCTTGCGCCAGAATAGAAGTACTGACCTGTTGTAAAATCTGCTGCTTCACCATTTGCGTAGTTTCTTTGGCATAGTCAGTGTCTTGGATACGACTGTTGGAAGCGGCTAAGTTTTCGTGGATATTATCGAGATTATTGATCGCATGATTGAAGCGATTTTGATATGCACCTAACTCCGCACGACTGCCATCTACCGTTTTCAAAGCATCATCTAAAATGCCGACCGCCATCTGAGCGCCACCGACCGTGCTAATATCAATACTATCTACCGTTCTATTTACGGTGACATACTTGCCAAGTTCTAACTCATCAGCCAGGCCACCACTGAAGGTTGGTCCAGGGTATTTTATGGCGTCCTTGTGGGACATGAGTAACTGCAGTTGCCCCTCTTCATTAACAGACGCTTTCACTTTATCGGTTTGCCCATTAATGTAAGTCGCGAGTTCTTCTATATCGTCGCCAGCTTTAGCTTCAATACGGATCTCCTGTTCTTCAAAATTGTTATCACGGTAGCTGATAACAATTTCATTATTTCCGTTTTGAACCGTCCAATCTGAACTGACTCTTTGATATGAGCTCATTGAAAAGCTACCTAAAGATTCCGGCTGCATGGTCCGCAGGCCAATTTGTACCGCTTCACCAGCCGTTGCACCGATTTGAAAAGACGATGTACCGAATGTGCCATTCAGCAATTTACGTCCGCCAAAGGAGGTCGTTTCTGCAATACGACTTAACTCATCATTTAAAGCAGAGACTTCTTCTTGCAGTGCAGTACGCTCCGCTTTGCTGTTTGAACCGTTAGCTGATTGAAGCGACAAATCACGCATACGTTGCATAATGTTAGTCACTTCATTCATCGCCCCTTCGGCGGTTTGCATTATAGAAATGCCGTCATTCGCGTTACGTACCGCGACATCCAAACCACGCATTTGTGATTGCAAGCGGTTGGAGATTTGCAGACCCGCAGCGTCATCCTTTGCGCTATTAATACGCTTCCCTGAAGACAAACGCTCCATGGATTGGTTCAGCATATCCGTTGCACTGGTCAAATGACGTTGTGCGACAAGTGCTGCAACATTGGTATTAACGGTGATCGCCACGAATAAAGAGTCCTAAAATTAAGGCTTTGAGTACTTATCGACCAAGTAACAGAAAAGTTTAGTGTTTTTTGAAAAGAGATTGGAATAGAAATAGAAAACAAAAGCCCTCCAATTGGAGGGCTTAAGAAATAAAGTCTGAGAACTTACTTGATGGCTAGCTCTGCGAGCATTTCTTGTGAAGGAGCGAAGAAGTACGCACCAGTTACCGCTTTTGTGAAACGAAGCATTTGGTCTGTTTTACCATCTGTCACGCCGTACATACTTTCTAGCATCACTTTAATGTTATGAAGTGTATTGCAGTAAGAAATAAACAGCAGGCCATGAGGCCCTGTTACCGTCCCGTATGGCAAGCTATGACGGACAATCTTGAGACCTTTTCCTTCTTCTTTAATATCAACGCGACCAACGTGTGATGCAGCAGGAACGTCTTCTAGCTCTATAGAGTCTGGTTTGGTACGACCAATCACTTTTTCTTGCGCTTTGACATTCAAGCGATTCCAAGCGGCAAGGTTATGTTCGAAGCGTTGAGCCATGACATAACTACCTCCAGCAAATGGGCCCTCTTTTACTAGAGCCACATCAGCGCGAGCCTCCCCTTTCGGGTTTTCTGTGCCATCAATGAAGTCTGTCATATCACGAGCATCAAGGTAACGGTACCCATATGTTTCGTCCACAATGGTGACATCTTGTGCCGTCTCTTCTAGGAACTTACGCAACACGTAAAAATGCAAGTCGTGACGAGTCGAGTGACAGTGAATCAGTACATCTACGTCTGTTGCTGGAGCAACGATGTCACCTTCGCCAAGTTGAGTAAAATCAATAAGCTCTTCTGGCGCGTCTACATTAAGGTGTTCCCAAAACGATTTTGTGAATGCGATAGAAAGCGTCAGCGCTGCACCCGGCTGGGTAATGTTTAACTCTTCCACCAACTTTGGCAGTGCTTTCAGTTTTTCTAATACGTTTTCACGGTTTTGGTTCACTTTGAGTTGAGTGTACAGTGCAAATGGCCCGGCTTCTGGCACGATCGCCGTTTGAGCTTGTGACATTGAGGTTTCCTCTATTACTTTGCCCCAGAGTGGGAAGTTATTGTTTTTAATTCTTTGAATGCTGCTGTTCATCGTGCGCCAATTGTGGCACATGAAAACAGTCTTTTACCCATCTTCCATTTAGAAGATAGATCATAAACCAAGCTAATAAGGTAATGGTAAGGGCGTTTGCCCAATTAAACACTCCATGTTCTAGGTACACATGATACATGGTCTGAGCAAGTTGAATACCGCACAAGATCAAAGTGATCTCGCGACCATAGCGAGTAATTCTGTTTACCCATCCTCTGTCGGGATGACGAAGCCCCATTAACCACATAAGAAGCAAACTTGGAATGCCCATCGCCAAACCTAAATACAACGTACTTGAATCTGGGTAAACAATAGCGAGTAGCTTACTGCCACTATCACGACTTACACCAGCCATGGCAAACACCACCCATGAACGCACAAGAAACATCCATCCCACCCATAAAATGATCGGCGCCTTTAAAAATCCATGAGCGTCATATTGGTCAAACGAATAGCGCACAACATCTTCTTCTTTATGTGATAAAAACGTCACTTTAACCTATCGTTTCAGAGTTGCAAGCCAACAAAGATGAGAACTGAAGTTCATTTCAGCACCTTACACAGGTAAACTAAACAAAGATTTACAGCGACGTTGATGAGAAACATGAAAAAAAGAACTCCTGCCACCCCTGTGCCTTCTCAAGAAACACAAGCCGAAGCGATGAGAATTGCTAAATCCACGCAAAAGCCCGGCCAAACCAAAGAGCAAACCAAGCTCATCGCTCAAGGTATCGAAAAAGGCATCGCGCAATATAAGAAACAACAAAAAGAGCGCAACCGCCAAGCCGATAAAGCGAAGAAAAAACAGCAACGTGAAAAGCAACGTCAGCATGAAGAGATTATCGAACAAGACAATATCACCGACGATGCGCCAAACCATTCATCAAGCAAACTGCCTTGGACACTACTTGTCCTGAGCTGGATTGGCTTTGCTGCTTACATAGTATTGGGGAAATAGCTAATGAAACGCCTGTTACTTGGACTTTTTGTCGTGCTTCTAACGGGTTGCACGATGCCATCTCACCTTACTCATGCTCAAAGTCAAGATGTTCATATTCGCATTGACGCGCAATTCGACCCTGAGCGATGCGAGTACAAAGGCGAAGTCACCGGAAGTGAAGGCCATTGGTATAACTACATTTTCATGACTAATGACGCGATGATGCAAGGCGCGATGAACGATTTAAAAAACAATGCAGCGGCTATCGATGCGGACACCGTTTTTATGGTTTCCCCACAAGATTTTATCACTTCATTTAGCGTACTGGGTTCCGCCTACCGCTGCAATGGATGAGGCCTGAATATGAAAAAAGCCAGCAATTGCTGGCTTATGCACGAAATCCAAGACTGCTAGCGATATCTCTCTCCCGCTCTAGAACCCATTGGCTATCAAAAGGCCCCCAATCTGAAAGTTGATAATAGCCGTCATTATGACGTCGGCCATCTTGAACAAATATAAGTTCAATGCCGATCCCAGGTAACGCCTTGAGTACATCTTGAATAGTACGACGAGGCCACCCCGTTTTTTCGATCAACTTTGGCACATTCGGCCTTTCTAGGTTTTCCACCAACAAGGCCAAATATAGCCGCCTTGCAAAAACAGGACTCAATTCCATTGACACCTCCTAAAATTGTGCTGATTCATTATTTCGTTTTTGCTCAGCGAGGTGTTGCGTTTGATCAATAACTCGACTTTTCCATTTGATTTAGACGAATTTTTATTCGATTTATAGCGCATTCATCGTAAATAAGTTATGTGACATTAGTTATCTCAATCTATCTGAAAATATTTTCCACCGCATTTTGTCAGTTTGATTGCTTCTTGATAGGATGCTTTAACAGCCCAAATCACTTAAGTGCGTCTTAACCGCGCCAGTGAAAAATAGAACAAAGAAAAAGGAAACACTATGTCGATTACCATGTTTGGTATTCCCAACTGCGATACGATCAAAAAAGCCAAGAAATGGTTAGAAGCCGAGGATATTGCTTACGACTTCCATGACTACCGTAAGCAAGGCATTGATGCAGAAATGGTAAGTGAATTTTGTCGCGCTTTAGGTTGGGAACAGGTGCTCAATAAACGTGGCACAACCTACCGCCAATTAGCGCAAGAGCAGAAAGACACACTTAACGAGGAAAACGCCATCGCTCTTTTGGTAGAAAACCCTGCGATGATTAAACGCCCAATTTTAAAAGTGAATGATCAACTTCATATCGGTTTTAAAGCTGATCAATACGCTAGCATTTTCAACTCTTAAATAAAGGAATACTCAAGGATGACAGACAGTCCAGTATTGGCACTTGCTAAAGATCTGATCAGTAGACAGTCCGTAACGCCGGAAGACGCAGGTTGTCAGGATTTGATGATCGAGCGCTTAAAAGCACTCGGGTTTGAAATTGAAGTGATGGTATTTGAAGACACCACGAACTTCTGGGCTCGACGTGGTTCAGAAGCGCCGCTATTTGCGTTTGCTGGCCACACCGATGTGGTACCAGCTGGCAAATTGGAACACTGGAATACACATCCGTTTGAACCGACCATTATTGATGGTTACTTGCATGGCCGCGGCGCAGCTGACATGAAAGGGTCGCTAGCTGCTATGGTCGTTGCTGTCGAACGCTTCATTGAAGAAAACCCAGACCACAAAGGCTCAATTGGCTTTTTGATTACGTCAGATGAAGAAGGGCCATTTATCAATGGTACCGTTCGCGTTGTAGAAACGTTGATGGAACGTGGTGAGAACATCGATATGTGTATTGTTGGTGAACCATCCAGCACCGACGTGGTTGGCGATGTAGTGAAAAATGGACGCCGTGGATCCATCACTGGTGATTTAACGGTAAAAGGAACACAAGGTCACGTGGCCTACCCTCACCTAGCCAGCAATCCAGTGCACGAGTCTCTACTCGCGATTCATGAACTCGCGACGACAGAATGGGACAAAGGGAATGATTACTTTCCACCGACTAGTTTCCAGATCCCGAATGTATCGGCTGGCACTGGTGCGTCTAACGTTATTCCTGGCGAGTTCCATGTTCAGTTCAACCTACGTTTTAGTACTGAGCTTAACAATGACGCAATTGTTCAGCGTGTTACCGAAACATTGGACAAGCATGAGCTGGACTACGACCTAAAATGGACATTCAACGGAGACCCATTCCTGACCGATACGGGCGCACTGCTAGACGCGGTTGTAGCTGCTGTGGCCGAAGTCAATGATACGAAGCCAGCGCTACTTACAACTGGCGGTACGTCTGATGGTCGTTTTATTGCTCGAATGGGAGGTCAAGTCGTAGAGTTAGGACCTGTTAACGCTACGATTCATAAAGTGAACGAGTGTGTGAAAGTCGACGATCTTGAAAAGTTGACGGACATGTACGAAAACACGTTGAAGCACCTATTGGCGAAGTAATCAGCGAGAACACAATGACACCAGAGCAACTCACCGGAATCACTGATTCCCATCTTCAATCCACTTTAGTGGATCAAAAAGCGTTTCTACTCCACCCTGAAGTGGCTGACGATCTGCTAAAGATGATTGAAGCGGCAACAGAAGCAGGTTTCAAAATGGAAATCGCCAGTGGTTTTCGTGACTTTAATCGCCAAAAAGCCATCTGGAACGGGAAGTTTTCTGGTGAGTTGCCAATTCTCGACATCAACTCCCGCCCTTTGAATAAAGCAGAGTTAAATGACAAAGAGAAATTGATGGCCATTTTGCGCTGGTCGGCATTGCCCGGAGGAAGTCGTCATCATTGGGGTTGTGATTTTGATGTCTATGCGCGCAATTTATTGCCTGCTGACACAAAACTCAAGTTGGAACCTTGGGAGTATCTTGAAGGCCACCAGCAGGCGTTCTACCAATGGTTAAAAGCCAACCTTGGTCGGTTCGGTTTCTTCTTCCCTTATCAGCATGATTTAGGTGGCGTTTCGATTGAGCATTGGCACATTAGTCACCGCGCTGTCGGGCAGCAATGCCTCGAGCAGTTGACGCTTGATGTACTCAGAAGCCAGTTGATTAAACAAAATCAGACCGACAACATTGCAGGGATTGACGCCATACTGAATAATTTGGATAACGTCGTTGCCAAATTTATTCACAATATCACGCCGCCGGAGGCTCTATGATAGAAATACTAACCAATCCTTGGGTCATTATTATTGTAGTGTTGAGCGTGGTCATTGGTAATATTGCCGCACTCAAATATACCGCAAAAATGAAGTTTGGTCAGATGGATAAAAGCCGTAAGAACGATTTAGATAAGCTGAACACATTGGATAAACAGCGCTACGCTGAAGAAGATAAAAACAAAAACGAGCCTCGTTAGTTACTCACCAGCTTCATCTCGACACATTTAATCTAAACATCAAAAAAGGGACCACTAGGTCCCTTTTCTATCATTAAGTAAACACGCCGCGTTAAGCTCGCTTTGTTTACTGCTTCACTGTTGCAGCCAATACAGGCGCTAGTGATTTCAAAAACTCTTCTTCTACTGGCTTGCCAGAGGAGTCGGTGATATTGATAGACGTACGGTTGCCTAAATCACCAAGTAAGAATGTGTACTTACCAGCGGCTAACTCCACTGGTTTAACGCCGATATCGTTCCAGAATTCATCATCCGGAGACGCATATTTCGCAGTGATTGTGCCCTGAGACTGGCTACGCTCTTCAATCTTAAAGCCCATCTTAGGTAGAATATTAGGCAGACGCTGCCAAAGCATGTTGTATTGCGCACGCGCGATAATCACTGGAAGTCCGCTGCGGTCTTTACCCATTGTGATTGGGATCTGTTTAACCAACTCTTGCGCTTTACGCTGTGCTTCTTCACGCACTTCTTGATCGTAGCGAGCGGTGACCAAGTTCGTCATGAACACATTGTAGCGCTCACGGTTGGTCGCCGTTACTTCTTTCACTTGATTGCCTTCACGCCAGTCAATAAGGCTCACCTTAAAGCCGTGTCGACCATTTGCTTCAGCGCGTACGATTTCATATCGGCTGCCAATTTCTAGCTCTTCATCTGGCGAATCCCAAGTCACCCATCCTGTCTCGATGCGAGAGTCTGTTTGGCTTTCAACTGGAATCTCGTTGGCCGCGACCATGTTTTGCACCGTTTGCCAAACTTTATCTAGTTCATCTTTACGAAGTAGCCAAAGTGTCACTTCACCATCACTACTGCGGTCTAGACGTGCACCGGGAATAAGCTCTAGGACTTGTTGAGGTGGACGAATGTCGACATCTTTACCGACACCACCAGCGTAGTTACCCTGAGGGATCTCGTAGTTAGGGTAAAACTGAGGCTGTGCACCCTGTGGGACATTCCACTCACCCAAATTGGGGGAGTTCAAATACTCGAAGTCATCTTTTGCTTGACGACGTTGATTGGCACCACCTGAACAGGCAGTCAATACGAATACAGCTAATGAACTTAACACTAACTGGCTTGAAAGCTTCATCTATACTCCTAAAACACCGAGGGCGCTTTGGCCCCCAGTATGAACTTCAATCCTAGTAACTCAATCTTAATAGCTCAATCTTAATAAATATGGGCGTCTGTTAGCGCCTGCTCGACGATCGGCTGCGATTTTTCAGAAAGCGTAGTTAAAGGAAGACGCAAACCACCTTCTTCAATCAAACCAAGCTTTTGCGCTGCCCATTTTACTGGGATAGGGCTTGCTTCGATGAAAAGGTTTTTGTGTAGAGTCATCAAGCGTTGGTTAATCGCTTCTGCTTCTTCGTACTTACCTTCACTTGCCAAATGGAACATGTCTGCCATGTCTTTAGCTGCAATATTGTTCGTTACCGAGATAACACCATTGCCGCCAAGTTTCACAAAATCCAGCCCTGTCGCATCATCGCCACTTAGTAAGATAAAATCTTCGCCACAAAGTTCACGATGAATTGCAATTCGTTCCAAATCGCCCGTTGCATCTTTTAGAGCCACGATATTATCAAGCTTTGACAAGCGTGCCACTGTTTCTGGCTGCATATCAACAGCAGTACGGCCTGGTACGTTGTACAAAATTAGAGGCACATCACTCGCTTCGGCAATTGCCTTGTAATGTAGAAACAAACCCTCTTGAGTTGGTTTGTTGTAATACGGTGTCACACTCAGGAAGCCAGCAATACCAGAATCAGCCAGTAATTTGCTAAATGTTACTGCCTCATGGGTAGCATTTGCACCCGTGCCAGCAATCACAGGGATGCGACCGTCGGCAAACTCAACAGTTTTATTAACGACCTTTACATGCTCTTCAATGGTCAGTGTCGCTGACTCACCTGTTGTGCCTACTGCCACAATACCGTCTGTACCCGCTTCAACGTGGTACTCTACTAGCTTTTGCAGACCATCAAAGTCTACTTCGCCATCTGCTTTGAATGGCGTAATCAGCGCTACGATACTTCCTGAAAACATGTTTATCTCCCTCATTTAACTCTTTCTGCATGGTACTGTAATGCGATTGAAAAACACAAGAGCGTAAACTCGCTTACAAAGTACAAATGAATGAATAATTACCAGTTGTTAGAGGTCTAGCAACTTAATTGCTCTATTTGGTTTGATTAACGGCAATATTGATAATCGTGTTGGGCTTTCGAGTGACTTTAGAATCTATCAGTGATTTGGAAAATACTGAAGAGCACAAGCAAGGAAAATATACTCTTTGGTCTTGTTAGCCAAGTCAGATCTAAGTGAATAAAACGGCCAGACAATAGGCAAGCACATCATGCAAACGTTTTGTTTATCCTGTAGCCTGCATTTACTGTTTATTTCCCACCGCTCCCCTCAACATCCTCCTGCTTTTTATAGACTAAAAAAGAACTGGCTCGATATTTCTTCGCAATATCTGTGCTAACATCTCTCTATTGAAGAAAGGACAAGAAGCTCATTTATGAAGCAACATCTGGTACTTACAGCAGTTGGAACGGACCGTCCAGGCATTTGTAACCAAGTCGTACAGCTCGTTACTCAAGCTGGTTGTAACATAGTCGATAGCCGTATCGCTATCTTTGGCAGCGAATTTACGCTGATCATGCTCCTGACTGGGAACGCCAGCAGCGTGACTCGAGTTGAAACGCAATTGCCCCTGCTTGGCCAAGAACATGACCTTATTACGATCATGAAACGCACAGCGGCGCACGAACTGCTCGATAACAGCTACACCATGGAAGTGTTTATTGAGTCTGAAGACCGCCCTGGGTTAACTGAAAAATTTACTAAGTTCTTCGCTGATCAGCAGATTGGTTTAGACTCTCTTAGTGCGCAAACCATCAGCAAGTCGAAAATTCAACTCGATTCTGACCAGTTTCACATTGCGATTACTGCATCTGTAAGCGCGGATTTTAATTTGATGCAGTTACAAGAAGACTTCGATGAACTTTGTAAGTCGCTCAACGTACAAGGTTCTCTGAATTTCATTAAAAACACACTATAAAGTAAAGGAAATCAAAATGAATACGCTGACAGCAGGCTCGCCAGCGCCAGCCTTCTCTTTGCTCGACCAAGACGGAAATACCGTTTCTCTTGAAGACTTTAAAGGCAAGAAAGTACTTTTCTACTTTTACCCTAAGGCGATGACGCCGGGTTGTACTACACAAGCAAAAGGCCTTCGTGACATTAAAGCTGAACTCGATGCACATAACGTGGTAGTACTCGGCGTAAGCATCGACCCTGTAAAGCGCCTAGGCAAGTTCATCGAGCGCGATGATTTAAACTTCACTCTGCTTTCTGATGAAGACCATGCCGTTGCAGACCAGTTCGGCGTTTGGGGCGAAAAGAAATTCATGGGCAAAGTATACGACGGTCTTCACCGCATTAGCTTTCTGATCAATGAAGAAGGCGTGATCGAACATGTGTTCAACAAGTTCAAAACCAAAGATCACCACGAAGTCGTATTAAACTACTTAAACGAAAACGCTTAAACGCTATTGTTTTTCTACAAACAAAAAGCCCAGCAAACTGCTGGGCTTTCTTTTAACCATCGTACCTTTGGTAACAACTACTCTTGTTCGACAGTTTCGTTTTCTTCCGTGCTTGGTAATGCATGCCATACGGCTTTGACTAATGTCGCTAAAGGAATGGCGAAGAACACCCCCCAAAAGCCCCAGAGCCCACCAAAGACTAATACAGCCACAATGATAGCAACTGGGTGTAAGTTTACTGCCTCGGAAAACAGAACAGGAACCAAGACGTTACCATCAAGCGCCTGGATAATACCGTAAGCAAGCAACAACCAATAAAACGGAGGCGTTAAACCCCATTGGAACAAACCAACGATAGCAACAGGTACAGTAACAGCCGCCGCACCGATATAAGGAATCAAAACCGACAGACCAACGGCTACGGCAAGCAACGCCGAGTAACGAAGATCTAAAAGGGCAAAAGTCACGTAGCTCACACCGCCCACGATTAAAATCTCTAACACTTTACCGCGAATGTAATTTGATATCTGCTCGTTCATTTCATGCCAAACTTTATTCGCCAATTTACGGTTTTTCGGCAGAATACCGCTTGCGATTCGCAGCATTTCTTCTTTGTCTTTAAGCAAAAAGAAGATCAGAAGTGGCACTAAGATCAAATATACCGCTAGCGTTGCAATGCTAACTAATGAAGCAAGCGACCCTTTGACGACACTTTCACCCAGCCCCAATGCTTGGTTTTTGGCGTTCGTCACCACGGTTTCTACTATTTCTAAATTGGCTAGTTCAGGGTGGCGCTCTGGCAATGTGACAATAAACTTTTGTAGCCCGTTGTACATGTTAGGAATATCGTTAATTAGATTACCGACCTGAGTCCAAATCGTCGGAACCAAGCCAAACAACGCAATTAACATTAACCCGACAAAGACCAAGATCACGATAATAACCGACAAAGTGCGCGGCACGCCCATACGACACATTTTGACAACTGGCCATTCAAGTAGATAAGCCAAAACGATCGCGACAAGTAATGGCGCAATCAAGTGTCCAAAGAAGTAAATGGTGATAAAGCCAAACAGCAAGATCGCGACGAGACTTACTGCGTGAGGGTCAGAGAAACGTCGTTTATACCAACGACTAACCATTTCAAACATCTTATGCGGATTCCTTATTGAAGACAGTCAATGTGTAGTGCTCTGATGTAGATTGGCAATCAACTGAGTACCCTTGGGCACTAAGATAGTTCACAATGTCTCGTTTAGAGCTGTTGTCCACCACTTGAATGACAAGTTGATGATACTGCTTTGCTTCTCCTTGAAAGACCTCAGCAGCATGACGCTTTGCAAGTAACAGTGCCATAGGACAACGTTGCTCACGCAAATCAAGTAACATGGATTCCATTGTATTGCTCTGCACTTATGATAGGGTTGTATTGTAACGGCTTTTTGAGCTGGTGCTAGCACTTCTGACATGATTTAACCACATGCTGAAATAGCTCGGATATAAAATAATTTACGAAACCAATTCATTTATTTCCGGTCTTACTGTTAGCTTATATCCTCACGGATAACCAAAACGTATGTGGCGCTGTTAATAGGCTCTCGACCTGTAACCACATGCTTATGTATTTTGGAGAACCTTTTAAACGTATGTTAAAACGCACTCGCTCGCTAGTTTGCTTATGTCTTGCTGCTGCCATCAGTTCGCCGACAACTTATGCCAATAGCATTGACTTGCCAGACATTGGCACAGCTGCTGGTGGCACGCTTTCAATAGACCAAGAGTTGATTTATGGCGACGCCTATATGCGTATGCTCAGAGCCAGTAAACCTATCGTTAATGACCCTGTCATCAATGAATATATTGACTCTCTTGGGCACAAATTAGTGGCCAATGCGAATGATGTAAAAACGCCGTTCCACTTCTTTATGATTCGCGACCGTAATATCAACGCATTCGCGTTTTTTGGTGGCTATGTAGCGCTGCATTCTGGGTTGTTTCTTCATGCTCGTTCAGAAAGTGAGCTGGCCTCTGTTGTCGCTCACGAGATAGCGCACGTCACACAACGTCACCTTGCTCGGAGTATGGAAGAACAAGCACGCCGCTCTCCGGCCACATTAGCCGCACTTGCGGGGGCACTACTGCTTTCAATTGCCTCACCCGAAGCGGGGATGGCTGCAATTACAGCAGCAACCGCGGGCAACATGCAAAGTCAAATCAACTACACTCGCGCGAATGAAAAAGAAGCGGATCGCTTTGGTATTTCGACACTAGCAAAAGCCGGTTTTGATGTTCAAGCAATGCCAAGGTTTTTTGGCCGTCTTGCTGATGAGTATCGTTATGCAAGTAAACCGCCACCAATGCTCCTGACTCACCCTCTGCCTGAAGATCGAATTACCGATAGCCGTGCGCGAGCAAGAACCTATCCTCCAATGCGTGTTGTGCCTTCAATAGACTATCATCTAGCTCGCGCGCGCATTGTGGCTCGTTACGCTGGCATTGATGGACAAGCCGCCCTGAGCTGGTTTGAGAGAACCCAAAAGAAAGCCTCTGCGGACATTACACCTGCTTTTGATTATGGTCGAGCACTCGTGCATTTAGACAATAAACGCCTATCTCAAGCGGAACCAATTTTGAAAAAGTTACTGGAACAAGACCCAAGTAACCCGTTTTACTTGGACGCTATGACGGATTTATATATCGAGAAGAAGCAGCCAGAAAAAGCGACCGAGATGCTCCGTAAAGCGTTATCTCGTAACCCTCAAAATAAAGTATTAACCATTAACTACGCCAATGCGCTACTTGAGGACAATAAAAACGATCAAGCCACGCGAGTTCTTCAAAGGTACACTCATGACTATCCTGAAGATACAAATGGCTGGCACCTAATATCGAAGAGCTACCACGCGCTAGGGCGTAGCGATGAAGAATTGGCTGCTCGAGCGGAAATTTTGGCATTGCGAGCAAATTGGAATAAAGCGATTCAATATTATAGTGAAGCAAGTAAAATGGCCAAGTTGGGCAGCTTAGAGCAAGCGCGATACGATGCCCGTATCGACCAACTCATGATCCAAAGAGATCGATTCATGGCATTACAATAACGAAATGGAGAAAACCATGTCAGTCGTGATTTATCACAACCCTCGTTGCTCAAAGAGCCGTCAAACACTTGAACTACTTGAGCAAAATGGTGTTACACCGGAAGTCGTCAAATACCTAGACACACCACTTAACGTGGATGAACTAAAAGCGCTGTACGCCCAGCTTGGCTTTTCATCTGTACGTGAAATGATGCGCACTAAAGAAAGTGAATATAAAGAGCTTGGCTTAGGCGAAGACTCCGTCAGCGATGAGCAATTATTCGAAGCTATGGCGAAAAATCCAAAGTTGTTTGAGCGTCCGGTTGTCGTTGCTAACGGCAAAGCAAAAATTGGTCGCCCACCAGAGCAAGTGTTGGATATTTTATAAATGGATTGCCAGATCCTTATTTTGTATTTCAGCCGTCATGGCTCGACAAAACAACTGGCAAGACAAATAGCAAGAGGAGTCGAATCGACTCCTCAATGCCAAGCAATTTTGCGTACAGTTGAAGAATTGTCACCTCACTCACACTCCCCTTCTGATCCAATTGTTACTCTAGAGGAACTGAAAACGTGCGACGGTCTAGCGTTTGGCAGTCCCGTCTGGTTTGGCAACATGGCTGCGCCTTTAAAGCACTTCTGGGATCAGACTACATCTTTATGGGTCAGTGGTGACTTAATCGATAAGCCTGCTTGTGTCTTTACCTCTTCGTCCTCGATGCATGGTGGTCAAGAAACAACGTTACAAAGCATGATGACCCCTTTATTGCATCACGGGATGATGGTTTTGGGCATTCCTTATTCCGAGCCAGAGTTACACACTACGCAGTCCGGCGGCACTCCGTATGGCGCCAGCAGTGTAGGCCATGAGGCAACCCTAAGCGGTGAAGAGATTCGCCTGGCACAACAATTAGGCAAAAGGCTGGCAACTGCAGCGTTAAAACTAAAAGTCTGTTAGTAAAATCAAGGATAGTTAATCGATGTCTGACTCTTTAGACCAAACACCACTCGGTACACAGGCTAAAACCTATCGTTACCTGGCTTTATTTGGCAACTTAGCCTTATTAGCCTGGGTCGCTATTTGGCAGCTTGCGTTATCCCCTCACCCTCACCTCAGCAGCACAACACTTGCTATTGCTTGGTGTATTCCGCTACTACTTCCGTTACCTGGTATTTTAGCTGGTAAGCCTTACACTCATGCTTGGGCTAACTTTGTTCTTATGCTGTATTTCTTGCATGCGCTGACCATCCTTTATGTGGATGGGGGTGAACGCTGGCTTGCGGCAGTGGAACTGATACTGACTTCACTCGGTTTCGCTGGCAATATTTTGTTTGCTAGAGCGAGAGGCAAAGAGCTAGGTCTTAAGTTGAAACGCCTCTCTCAAGTAGAAAAAGAAGAAAAAGCGAAATTCAATAAATAACGCCAATTGCAGTCAATCACTGATCATTGGTTCGAATACGAATTTAGAAAACAAAAAGAGTCGCTATTGCGACTCTTTTTTATGCTTACCACATTGGTCTTTGATCCTTGCGTTTCACGCCTGGAACGCTACCAAGGAGATTACGATGCCGAGCGCCACTCGTAGATCAAGTCATACTGTTCTCGGACAGGCTCCACAATCATCGGCTGAGTTGGCTGTGTTTCGTCACTTGCTTCTGCCACAATATCTACTGGTACTTCAGGCTGCGCTTCTTTTGGCGTCGCGGCGTCTTTTGCTTCATTACTCTGAACCAATGGCTCTTCTTCTTGAGTTGAAGCTGGGGCATCAACTTCACCTAAAGGATCTTCAAAAACCATTAATTGAGAAATAGAAGAAGCTTCTTTCTCAAAAGCTTGTTGTGATGCCAAAAGGTGGATGTTGAGCGTTAACTCGTCCCCTTGAACACGCTTAATCTCTGTACCCGCAACCGAATTAAGTTGTTTTAACGCATTCTCTAAACGGAAGAAGTCCGTTGCAGAGGTTACATTAAGGACTTTCACTGCTAGCGCTTTTGAAGACTTTCCTGAAACCACAACTGCACTCTTACTTGCATAGTAGTCTGCGATGCCATCCACCATTTCTGCAATAGCATTAGCACCTGATGCAGACCCGCTACGCGGAGAACGTTGCGCTTCTACAATGCTCGTTGGCGACTGGTCGTAGAGTGTCCAACGAATTTGTTCACCTTGAGCTCGTACAACCAAAACGGCGTCAGCTGGGTAGCGCTGGCTGGCTTGACCAATTGGCTCAATAAAGCCGCCCCAAAGATCAGAGACATTAACACCGGTCACATCATCAAAATCCCCAACCGGGATAGTGATTGGTAGGCCTCTTAATTTCGCTGCGCTACGAAGTGCTGCAACATTTGAAGATTCAGAATGTTCCCACGCAATGTTACGATCGTAACCCCGTTCTTCAACCATCCAAACTAAAATATTGGCACGATTTGGCGACCAAGATGGCAATTGTGCTTGTGTTAAAAGAGAGCTGATTTGGTCGTTGTTAAACAACATTTTTAGGCTCGCTTTTCCATCAACCTGCCCATAGCTCAGTTGAGAAATGTAACGCGCACTTGAGCTGAGTGCCTTTTTAATCACTGGATTGCTTAAAGAGGATTGAGAACCGGTCGCTCGAACAATCACATCCTGCATACCTTGTTGACGAGCCAAAGACTCACCGTCGTTCTGCTCACTGTCGATAACCACTTCGGCACGATAGATATCCACCTGAGTTAATGCATATACTGGTAGGGACAACCAACCTATCAGTAAGAGAGCTAAATAGCGCATAGTTTTTATAATCCTCTGAACAAGAACCCGAATAATAAGCAACTATCAAATCTTGAGCAAGGTAGGTACTGAGTAAATTGTCTGTATTATGACCAGCTTTGTTAACTCGGGCCTCAACCAGCACTTCAGTGCTATTTTTTATAATAAACTCATTGCTTATTAAGCTATCTCAACAAGTTAGGCTGTCCATTTTTCATCTTCACGCAAGACACGTAAAAGAGGACAATTTGCAAGCAAGCAACTCTCAAAAGTGCTATTTATGGGAAAAATTCAATCGAAAGTTTGATCTATGCAACATTGCAAACGATTGCAGGATGATAGTATTCGCCGGATTTGTCTGCGTATCTTGAAAATAGGGAATTATTATGAAAAACGCGTTACAAGGCGCTCAAATGCTCTTTGTCGCTTTTGGTGCTTTGGTGCTTGTGCCGCTCCTAACTGGCCTTGATCCAAACGTAGCCCTCTTTGGTGCCGGTGTCGGTACCCTCTTCTTCCAATTAATGACTAAACGTTCTGTTCCCATCTTCCTTGCCTCTTCTTTTGCGTTTATTGCTCCTATTATGTTCGGTATCCAAACTTGGGGTATCGGTGCAACGATGGGCGGCTTGATGGCAGCTGGCTTAGTTTATGTGGCTCTAGGGGCGATGATCAAAGTGCGCGGTGTTGGATTTATCCATAAAATTCTCCCGCCTGTTGTCGTTGGCCCTGTGATCATGGTTATCGGCCTTGGCCTTGCCCCAACAGCAGTGAACATGGCAGTAGGTAAAACTGGTGATGGAGCAGCACAGCTAGTTAATGGTGATGCTGCGATCATTATCTCGACGGTCTCACTGCTCACAACCATTGTACTTAGCGTTTTTGCAAAAGGCTTTTTGAAGCTCGTTCCTATTGTTGGTGGTATTCTTGCTGGTTACTCTGTTTCTCTATTCTACGGTGTGGTTGATTTCACTCCCGTAGAACAAGCGGCTTGGCTAGCCATGCCAAACTTCACCGCGCCAGAGTTCAATATCAACGCAATTTTGTTCATGATTCCTGTCGCTATCGCACCTGCGGTTGAGCACGTAGGTGACATGCTTGCTATCTCAAACGTTACAGGTAAAAACTACCTGAAAAAACCAGGCCTTCACCGCACAATCGCAGGTGACGGGGTGGCAACTATCGCGGCTTCGATGGTGGGTGCTCCACCAAACACCACTTACAGTGAAGTAACAGGAGCGGTAATGCTAACCAAAGCATTTAACCCTGTGATCATGACTTGGGCAGCAATCACCGCAATCGTACTTGCATTGGTAGGTAAGCTAGGTGCGGTTCTTCAAACGATTCCAGTTCCTGTCATGGGCGGCATCATGATTCTGCTGTTCGGCTCTATCGCAACGGTAGGCCTCAACACACTGATCAAGAATAACGTTGATTTACATAAGTCTCGTAATCTAGTGATTGTTGCCGTAACCCTTGTGTTTGGCATTGGTGGTATGGCTTTCGGTATTGGTGAGTTCAGTCTACAAGGTGTGAGCCTATGCGGTATCGTGGCAATTATTCTTAACCTTGTGCTACCAAACGATTTAGGTGAAAACCACGTTGTGGATAACGCACAAATGGAAGAAGAAAGCGCGAAATAGTACGTCTTCGCCGCTTTATTAGGTGGCGTGTCTTACTTTTCTCCTCTTGTAGATACAAAAAAGGCTTGGTTTTCACCAAGCCTTTTTCTGTTCAGTCATAGTAATACATCAAAGAATTACTTAGTACCGAAGATCTTATCACCTGCATCGCCTAGACCCGGAACGATGTAGCCTTTGTCATTAAGCTTCTCATCGATTGCCGCAGTGTATAGCTCAACATCTGGGTGTGCTTTTTCTAGCGCTTCAATACCTTCTGGTGCAGCAACAAGTACCAGCACTTTGATTTGGTTACAACCTTTCTCTTTTAGGAGATCGATAGTAGCAATCATAGAACCACCTGTTGCAAGCATTGGGTCAACAACAAGCGCAATACGCTCCTCGATGTTTGAAGCAAGCTTGTTGAAGTAAGGAACTGGCTCAAGCGTTTCTTCATCACGGTAAATACCCACAACACTGATACGTGCGCTTGGCATGTGCTCAAGAACTCCATCCATCATGCCTAGACCTGCACGTAGGATTGGCACTACGGTTACTTTTTTACCTTTAATCTGGTCTACTTCTACCGGACCGTTCCAACCATCAATGGTCACTTTTTCTGTTTCAAAGTCTGACGTTGCTTCGTAAGTAAGTAGGCTACCGACCTCAGTCGCTAACTCACGAAAACGTTTTGTGCTGATGTCACCTTCTCTCATTAGACCAATTTTATGTTTTACTAGAGGGTGCTTTACTTCAACAACTTTCATGTCCATCTCCGGCTATAGTTGGCAATATTTAAACAAACCTTCAGATTATACATGATTTTCACAGGGATATCAGGATAAATCACTAAAGAAAAAAACAGACGCAAACGTTTGCTATCTATGTTTAAGCACTGTTAGAATAGCGCCGTTTTCATATCCAACTTAATACCGAGGACTTCCCTGTGAGTGGTAACAACTCTTCTCTTAGCTATAAAGACGCTGGTGTAGATATTGATGCAGGCAACGCGCTTGTGGATCGTATTAAGGGTGCGGTAAAACGCACTCGTCGCCCTGAAGTTATGGGTGGTATCGGTGGTTTTGGCGCGCTATGCGAATTGCCAACTAAATACAAACAACCTGTACTGGTTTCTGGTACTGATGGCGTTGGCACAAAACTTCGCCTAGCACTGGATATGAACAAGCACGACACGATTGGCATCGACCTAGTGGCAATGTGTGTAAATGATCTTATCGTGCAAGGCGCAGAGCCACTGTTTTTCCTAGATTACTACGCAACAGGCAAACTAGACGTTGATACCGCAGCGGATGTTGTTTCAGGTATCGCAGAAGGGTGTGTTCAAGCAGGTTGTGCCCTAATTGGTGGCGAAACTGCGGAGATGCCGGGCATGTATGAAGGCGAAGACTACGACGTAGCTGGTTTCTGTGTTGGCGTAGTAGAAAAAGAAGACGTGATTGACGGCACGAAAGTCGCTGCTGGTGATGCACTTATCGCTGTTGGCTCAAGCGGCCCACACTCAAACGGTTACTCCCTTATCCGTAAGATCCTAGAAGTATCTGGTGCAGATAAGAGCGAAGAGCTAGCAGGCCGCACTATTGGTGAGCACCTACTAGAACCAACAAAAATTTACATCAAGTCAGCACTTAAGATGATTGAGAAACACGACATCCATGCGATTTCTCATATCACTGGTGGTGGTTTCTGGGAAAACATCCCACGCGTACTGCCTGAAGGCACGAAAGCAGTTATCGATGGTAACAGTTGGGAATGGCCAGTTATCTTCAAGTGGCTACAAGAGAAAGGCAACGTCGACACACACGAAATGTACCGCACATTCAACTGTGGTGTAGGTCTAATCGTCGCACTACCGAAAGACCAGGCAGATGCAGCAGTTGCTCTTCTTAAAGAAGAAGGCGAAAACGCGTGGGTGATTGGTCAAATCGCACAAGCAGACGCGAACGAAGAGCAAGTTGAAATCCAATAATTTGCAAATCGAGCTCAAAAGATAAGAAGAATGAGGGCACTAGATGACTAGGTCCTCATTTTGCTATCTAGAACACTAAAAACCATTCTATTAGTAGGTAATTTAGAAGCTACATAACTCCAACCTACAATACCAAGGCGCTCTCGACATCATGAAAAACCATACCCTAAAAAACATTGTGGTCCTCATCTCGGGTAACGGAAGTAACCTGCAAGCTATCTTAGAAGCTTGCGAAGACAGCATGCCAAACGCACGAGTGGCAGCCGTGTTCTCTAACAAAGCAGATGCTTTTGGTTTAGAACGTGCAAAAAAGTTTGATGTGGACGGTCACTTTGTCGACCCTAAAGCATTCAGCTCGCGTGAAAGCTTTGATGCAGAGCTAATGAGTCAAATAGATGAATACCAACCAGACGTGATTATTCTTGCTGGTTACATGCGCATTCTGAGCAGCGCATTTGTTTCTCATTACATGGGTAAGATGATCAATATCCACCCTTCTCTTCTACCAAAATATCCTGGGCTACACACACACCAGAGAGCAATTGATGCTGGCGATAAAGAACATGGTACGAGTGTGCACTTTGTAACGGACGAGCTTGATGGTGGCCCTGTCATACTGCAAGCAAAAGTTCCTGTGTTCGAAGACGATGATGCTAGTGTACTTGCGGCACGTGTTCAGGCGCAGGAGCACCGAATCTACCCTATGGTGGCTAAGTGGCTGGTAGACGAGCGGTTGATCATGAAGGATGGTAAAGCCTATTTAGATGGCGCAGAGCTTGGCGTACATGGGTACGCCTCAGATGAGTAGCCCTGAATAATAAACTCCAAGCACAAAAGAGCAGCCTGAGGGCTGCTCTTGGTTGTTTTAATACTTATAAACTTGATTCAAGAAAACCATGGTGAGACTAGAAACCTAAAACCCAACATTCTAAAAAATCCCATAACCACTTGAGTAACATAACACTCGGAAAGTAGATTCTGAATCTGGTTTGTTCTTCACCGTTCAGACTGACGAGGTGTTTTATGAGAAATTTCTATCAGTTACGTCTTTACAGCAAGCCTTAGCGAGACTAGGACTCTACTACCAGCACTCTAGAAAGTAAGAATGCTCATCCGTATCCGCCCTCGGTTTAAAACGCATAAAAATAAAGCTCGCGATTAAGCGAGCTTTATTTTTATATTCAGAGTAAGAGACCATCACTCTAACGGTTCGGTTGGCGCTTGATTGCCCGGCTTAGCCGCCGCAAACGGCACATTTACCAGCTCAGAGGCATTATTTTTGACTAGTTCACCTAGGTGAAACAAGCCGTATTCGCCAGGTTTCATACGCTGCCAAGCTTCGTTGCCCGTCAAAGGTTGAGTTGCGATCACAGAAACGATATCGTGTGGCGTTGTTTCTTCTTGGAAGTTAATTTCCACATCTTCATCAAGCAAAGCAGCTTTTCCAAACGGTGCGCGTCTTGTGATCCAATACAAATGATTGGTGCAATACGTCATTACATACTCACCATCACTCAGAAGCATGTTAAATACACCCTTCTCTCTTAGCTCATCACAACATTTAGCAACATATAAGAATACCGACTCCATATCCTTTGGTGGCTCAGGATATCGATCTTCCATTTGCTTCAATAACCAGCAAAATGCCAGTTCACTATCTGTCTCACCGACAGGTCGATGTCGACCTGTATGCAAGTCTTGGTAGCCAGAGAGCTGACCGTTATGCGCAAACGTCCAATACCTACCCCACAGCTCACGTGTAAAGGGATGAGTATTTTCTAAATTAACACCACCACGATTCGCCTGTCGGATATGACTAACGACCGCACGACTTTTGATGGGATAATTTTGTACCAACTCTGCTATTTTAGACTCACAACTTGGCTTGGGATCTTTGAAGGTTCGAAAGCCCTTCCCTTCGTAGAAGGTGATCCCCCATCCGTCACGGTGTGGGCCGGTTCGACCTCCACGCTGCATGAGCCCAGTAAAACTGAAACAAATATCCGTTGGAACATTAGCGCTCATACCGAGCAATTCACACATGGTTTAAAAAACTCCCTAACAACACAGCTCGAAACGGTGGCCGTAAACGATTATTCCATCTCTTTTTCGATCAACTGAATGATGATATGAATAATCTTAATATGAATTTCCTGAATGCGGTCTGCATAACCAAAGTGTGGCACGCGGATTTCAATATCTGCAAGGCCTGCCATTTTGCCGCCATCTTTACCTGTTAGCGCAATCGTCTTCATGCCTTTCGCTTGTGCTGCTTCAATCGCTTTCAGGATGTTACCTGAGTTACCTGAAGTCGACAGACCAAACAGTACGTCACCTTTTCGACCAACCGCTTCTACATAGCGTGAAAACACGAAGTCATAACCAAAGTCATTACTCACACAAGAAAGGTGGCTTGGATCTGAAATAGCAATACCAGCATAGCCAGGACGATTTTCTCGGTAACGGCCTGTTAGCTCTTCGGCAAAGTGCATTGAATCACAGTGAGAACCACCGTTACCACACGACAATACTTTACCATCTTGCTTGAATGAGTCAGCAATCATTTTCGCCGCTGCTTCGATTTGCGCAATGTTATGGTCATCGCTTAAAAATTTGTTGAGCACTTCAGCAGCTTCGTTTAATTCACTTCTAATCAGATCATGGTACATAAGACGTTCTCTTTATTATTTCGGCTTCAGTCAGCTCTTGACTCACTGAGCAAATTGTTCTGATACCAATTTGGTATCGGACATTTCATAAACCGGAACTCGGGTTTGATTACTCTGAGTTTACCCACAAACGAGAATTAGTGTCGATAGTGAACCAACAGATTTAGATTAGTGATGGTAATAAACTTGTCAACTTGCTCATGAAACCATCACTCAAATCTCAACTTTAGAATTTTAACTCTACTTAGATCACTTTTTATCCAATCTTATGTTTTACATTTCCTTAATGTTTTGATTACACTTAAACCAACTGGTTAGACCTCTTACCTAACATACAGACGTACAAAACTTATAAAGTCTGAAAAGGAAAATATATATGGACATCTTGCTCTCAATCATCACGATGGCGATCGTGCTAGGCATTACGCTCTACCACCGCATGTCTCTCGTGAAATCTATTAGCTTACTCACCGCGGCCATGCTGGCTCTTACAGTAGCAGGTACTGTCGGCGTTATTGGTTGGGCTATTTACGTTCTCGCCGCAGCTGTGCTCGCGGTTCCTGGCGTACGTCAGTCTTTAATTAGCCGTAAAGCGTTAGTGCTTTTCAAGAAAGTGCTGCCAGCTATGTCTCAAACCGAAAAAGAAGCGTTAGACGCAGGTACCGTCTGGTGGGAAGCCGAACTATTTAAAGGCAAACCAGAGTGGCAAAAGCTACACGCGATTCAAGCACCTAAGTTAAGTGCGGAAGAACAAGCCTTTTTAGACGGCCCCGTGAATGAAGTGTGCGCCATGGTGAGTGATTTCCAAGTGACCCATGAACTCGCGGACTTACCGCCAGAAGTTTGGCAATACCTGAAAGATCATAAGTTCTTCGCCATGATCATTAAGAAAAAGTACGGTGGTCTGGAATTCTCAGCATACGCGCAATCTTTGGTGCTACAAAAATTAACGGGTGTTTCTGGCGTTCTATCGTCTACCGTTGGTGTTCCTAACTCTTTAGGCCCTGGTGAACTACTGCAACACTACGGTACTGAAGATCAAAAAAATCATTACTTACCGCGTTTAGCTGAAGGTAAGGAAATCCCTTGTTTCGCCTTAACGAGCCCAGAAGCGGGTTCTGACGCAGGCTCTATTCCAGATTACGGTGTGGTCTGCAAAGGCGAATGGGAAGGAAAAGAAGTACTGGGTATGCGCCTGACTTGGAACAAGCGCTACATCACCCTAGCGCCAGTCGCAACCGTACTAGGCTTAGCATTTAAACTTCGCGACCCTGAAGGTTTACTTGGTGACAAAGAAGATCTTGGCATCACTTGTGCGCTTATTCCAACTGATGTCAAAGGTGTTGAGATTGGTAACCGACACTTCCCACTCAATGTGCCATTCCAAAATGGTCCAACGCGCGGTAAAGACATCTTTGTTCCTATCGATTTCATTATCGGTGGCGAAAAAATGGCGGGCCAAGGTTGGCGTATGCTGGTTGAGTGTCTGTCGGTTGGACGTGGTATCACACTACCTTCAAACTCAACAGGTGGCATCAAAACTGCGGCAATGGCAACCGGTGCTTACTCACGTATTCGCCGTCAGTTCAAACAGCCGATCGGTCATATGGAAGGAGTTGAAGAACCATTAGCACGCTTGGGTGGTAATGCTTACGTGATGGATGCAGCAAGCAACTTAACCGTTGCGGGTATCGACTTAGGTGAAAAGCCTTCAGTAATCTCAGCTATCGTGAAGTATCACTGTACGCACCGCGGCCAGCAAAGCATCATCGATGCAATGGACATCGTAGGCGGTAAAGGTATCTGTATGGGACCTTCTAACTTCCTAGCTCGTGGTTACCAAGGTGCGCCAATCGCGGTAACGGTTGAGGGTGCTAACATTCTAACACGCTCAATGATCATCTTTGGCCAAGGCGCAATCCGTTGCCATCCGTACGTTCTTGAAGAAATGAACGCGGCGTATTCTGAAGCAAGTAATGCTGTCGAGAAATTTGATAAAGCGCTTGCTGGTCACGTGAGCTTTACAATGAGTAACCTAGTGCGCAGTATCTGGTTTGGTTTGAGCGACGGTCTGGGCTCTTCATCACCAACCAAAGATGCAACCAAGCGTTACTACCAACAATTGAACCGTTACAGTGCAAACCTTGCTCTGCTATCGGATATCTCAATGGCAGTGCTAGGTGGCTCTTTGAAGCGTAAAGAGCGTCTATCAGCGCGTCTTGGTGACATTCTAAGCCAGCTATATTTGAGCTCTGCGACGTTGAAACGCTTTGAGCAAGATGGCCGCCCAGTCGAAGATTTACCATTAGTACACTGGGGTCTACAAGACAGTTTGAAACAAGCTGAAGTGGCAGTAGATGAATTCTTAGCAAACTTCCCGAACAAAGTAATTGGCCGTGCGCTACGCGTATTAATCATGCCATTTGGTCGCGTACGCAAAGCACCAAGCGATAAACTAGACAGTAAAGTGGCACGCATTCTACAAACGCCAAGTGCAACGCGCTCACGCATTGGTCGCGGTCAATACCTTGAACCAACCGAGCACAACGCAGCAGGTAAGATTGAGCTTGCACTATCAGTCATTCTTCAAGCCGAGCCTGTGTTTGACAAAGTATGTAAAGCGCAGGGTAAGCGTCGCCCATTCTTACGTTTGGATATGATTGCTCAGGAAGGGCTAGAGCAAGGCTTTATCACGCAAGAAGAAGCCGATCTACTCAGAGAAGCGGAACAGCATCGTCTAGATACAATCAACGTTGACGATTTTGAGCCGGAACTGCTTGCCGCAAAGCCGCTATACCCTCAGATGGATAGTGTCGCGTAACTCTAGAATCTGAGACCACAAACGGGAGTATCAGCTCCCGTTTTTTATTGCTTCCAGAATCGGATTCATAACACCTCACACTACAAAGCCCCCCTGCGCAATAAAATCCTCGCACTCCAATCTTTTCCCCGATTTCCAGTGATAACTAACTCACAGACGTTCCAACTAAGCGGTGTATACTTTAAGTAACTCACTCACATATATGGTAAATCCGTTGGCTAAAATATTACTCGCACAGTGGTTCCCAGGGCTTGTTCAGCTTAAGCATTATCAAAAAGAATGGTTTGTTAACGACTTTAGAGCCGCCTTTTCTGTTGTCGCGGTTGCACTGCCAGTTGCCATAGCTTATGCACAGTTAACTGGTGTATCCGCAATTGTCGGTCTGTATTCGTGCGTACTGCCAATGTTGGTTTACGCCATGATGGGCACATCTCGACAACTCATTGTCGGACCCGATGCAGCAACCTGTGCAGTGATCGCTGCTGTTGTGACACCACTTGCCGCAGGTGACCCCACAAAACATTGGCAGTTGGTTATGACCATGACAGCGATGACGGGGATTTGGTGTGTACTGGCAAGTCGTTTCAAGCTAGGAGTATTTGCAGATTTCCTTTCTCGCCCGATTCTTTTGGGTCTACTCAACGGTGTTGCTCTCACAATTATCGTTGGTCAGTTTGCGAAAGTAGTCGGTTTGAAATACGAGCAACGTTATTTACTGGAACGTTTATGGGAAGCTCCACAACGATTAACCGATCTTCATTGGCCTACTGTAACTCTGAGTATCGTGACAGTTGTCGTTTATTTGCTCACCAAACGCTACCGACCAACTTGGCCTGCTGCCATGCTGGCGATCCTCGTAACTACTGCGTCAGTTTGGTTTTTCCATTTACAAGAGATGGGCGTATCGGTTGTCGGACTCACTCAAGGTGGCTTCCCTCAGTTTCAAACACCGGAATTTGAGCTAGGTGAAGTTCGTGAACTAGTAGTCCCGGCGCTCAACCTTGCGATTGTCAGTTTTGTTAGCATGATGCTCACCGCCCGCAGTTTCGCGGCTAAAAACGGTTATGATATTGATGCAAATAAAGAGTTTCAGGCGTTGGGTTTTGCCAACATTGCCTCAGCGTTTTCACAAGGTTTCGCAATAAGCGGCGCTGACTCACGCACAGCCGTCAATGATGCAAATGGCGGTAAATCTCAATTAGTTTCGATTGTCGCCGCAATCACCATTGCCATTATTGCGGTATTTATTTACGAGCCTTTACAGTTCATCCCTATCGCTTCACTTGGTGTTGTATTGATCATTGCGTCCCTATCGCTGCTCGATCTTAAAGCAATTTGGAAATTAAAATCTCGTGACAAAGATGCATTTTATCTGGCCATCATTACTTTTATTTCTGTGTTGATCGTGGGTGTAATACCGGGGATCACTTTGGCGGTACTGTTAGGGCTGTTTCAATTTTTACGGATTGTCATGCGACCGAGTGATCAGCTACTTGGCTTGGATGAAAAAGGTACCATTCGGACAATCGACGACTCAGGAAAAGCTTCGCCTATTCCTGGAATGGTGATTTACCGCTTTAACTCACCGCTAACTTACTTCAATGCTCCTTACTTTAAACGTAGAGTGTTAGAGCAGGCAGAGCATCACAAAGACGCAAGTTGCGTTGTCATCGACGCCGTGTCGAGCTTTACTCACTTGGATCTCAGTGTGATGGCAACACTGGCAGATATTCACAATACTTTGAAAAAGAGAGGCGTACGCTTAATCCTAGCAGGAAGGAAACGATGTCTTCGTCAATGGTGTGAGCTTACTGGTATCAGCACCAGTGAAGGAGGCATCTTACTGCGAGCTGATATGTACCTTGCCATTAAACTTAGTGGCTGTTACATCAGTGCTGTGGGTGAGGGACAAATTCCTACTGTTCAAAAAGAGCCTGATTTAGAGCAGCCACCCAAACCAATTCCAGAAGTGGCTTAAATAGAAATTTAATATAGAAAACAGGAAATTAAACTCCTGTTTTCTAGTGCTTATCTTCACAGCTGAATACGTGTTATGCCTTTGGCTTAAACTTTTTTGTCATCCCTTGGCTTTTAGGAGCCACCAGCCTATAACCAAGCTTTTCGTAAAAGACCGGTTCATCAGCAATCATAGAAACGTAAGAGCCTTCAAGTGCAACAGAAGAAAGATAACCGTCGATGTATTCCATGACTTTTCTACCTAAACCGTTACCTTGATAATCAGAATCAACGGCAACGTCGACAATTTCGAAGTTACACGCCCCGTCACCAACAACCCGACCCATTGCAATGAGCTTTCCTTCATCCCGAACAGATACGCCATATAACGAATTGGGTAGACCAATTTCAGCAGCTTTCAACGATTTGGGTGATAGCCCGGCTTTGACACGCATATCACAGTATTCTTTCGGGCTTGGCACATGCTCTTCATATCTTATTGTCATTATGTACTACTCCTTTGTATCACCTTGGAGCTTACATAACTAAACTGTATAAATAAACAGTTAGACGTTGGAAAGATGTTCCCATTAAGCACACAAAGTATCAGGTCTAGAAAAGAAGCCACCGACAACTCTGACGCCATAATAGATATAAGTTGCTCTGAAGCTAGACATTCCTTTTTCTAAACATGTTTCTCTCAACAACGTATCCGCATGCTTTCGAGCACTTTGTGGCAACACCTCTTCCCTCATGAGTTGGTAAAGAGCATCATGCACTAAAGAAGCTTTCATAATGTTTTTTGTGTCTAACGCTGGCCCACTCGCTCCATCCCATGCATAGCCCTTTTTAATCGTTAACACGCCTTGTTTGGACAAACTAAGAAAAGGGCTGTCATACGCGTTACTCACTGAAATGTGAGTCTCAATCTTTTCTTCAGAATGGAGAGTGTATTTATACTTCTGACGCTTTTTGTATTTCATAACCTAACCGCCTAGCTAACTTCAGTGGGAGGAACGGAGATGACTCTCAAATTAGAGTTTCTCAGAGAGTTTTTTCAAATAGGACTTAGCAAGCTCATGGTTATCTCTGCTCAACCACTTAATACAATCAAAGAGTTCCCAGATCAGTCCTTGATCACCACTGGTATAAACTGGGAAATCTTCATGCTTTGGCGCAGGTTCATCAGTAACCATGCCCCCAATCACATCAGCTTTATCAAATAAAGTCTTAAATGGCTTAGAAAGTTTGAAGGGCTCACAGAGATCTAAACAATGAATCTCTGCACTGGTTAGGTCATTAAAAATGTATTTTTTGAAACACGCATTTTCGTTGTGCTCTCCCTCAAGGCGATAAAAAATGTCTTTATTAGCTTCAAACTGGGTAAAGCAAGGCTCTGAGGCTTTATGGAAGTTGTTTTGAGTAAATACAACAACATCAGCGTCCGAAATACGGTCACCTTGTCCTGATGACAATGAACCAAGCAATACCGCGGCAACAACGTCTTTTTCAGAACAAAAGGCATCATAAGCTGACTCAACCAAGGCCTTTTGTCGTGGTAAATGTTCTAGTCCTAACTCTCCAATTGTCATAATTCACTCCGTCGATACGCACTAAAATAAAGTCGAAACGTAAACAGTATCATGCGAGCTTTATTATGATTAATCAACGTTAAATCATGGTGTTACTTTAAAATAAAATGATTAATGACCATGAGAAATATCAAATTCTGTCTCAAACTTAAACTGAAAAAAACGGAGCCGATTGGCTCCGTTTCTCGCTTTATGTGTTACTACTATTTCTTTGGCACTTCTAACTGCATCTCTGGCATGGCATCGCGCTTCGCTTTAATTTTGCGCCAGACTATCCATGCAATGATCACAATCAGCAGCATTATCACATTACCCACCGCGATAATAATCATGCTGCGCTTACGCTCAGCCTCTCGCTCAGCGATAATTTGCTTTTCCATTTCAATACGACGCTGCTCGGCTAATTCAGCTTCTTTTGCAATTCGAGCAGCTTCTAGATCAACTTCATCAACAACACTGAAGGTTTGCTCTGGGATAGGAAACGCCAACGAGCGCTGGGTTGCAAAATCAGTGGCAAAGATCTCGCCGCGCCAGGCGTACTTACCAAGTTCAGAATCGTTATTGAGGTTCAACGTAACTCTCATTCCATCTTTAGAGACCTGTCCTTGGCTGTAACTAATGAAACCATCGGGAGCGTCCTTTTTCACTGTGACTGCTATAGAGCCTGGTGCAATCATACCTTGCTCGCCACTCACCACTAATTGGTGTGGCTTATCGGAATTACGAGCCTGAATAAAAGTACGAGAGATTGGGTTCGGATAAACCAAGATGACTTGTTCTTGCGCTCGTAAGAATACGCCATTGCCAGACGTGATGCGCGCGCGGTACTTACCAGGCTCAACGTCTATTGGGAGCTGAACCGTAAACACACCATCCCCTGCTTTTTCATCCAAGCCTCGGCCGTCATCAGAAAACTCACCCACAACCATCGGCACTGGACGTGCTTCTTTGATCAGCTCATCTTCATTTTCGACAAACTTGGTAAATGTCACGCGCAGATTCACGCGATCAAGGAAGTCGCGCAGTACAAGAGGTTTGCCGTCGGAGGTCAGGCGAGCTGTAAACTTAAGCGCTTCCCCATTATATAATCGGTTTGGGAACAGATCCGTACTGAGCTTTAGGTGAGAAATTAAGCGGATGTTATTTTTAGGCGTAACTTTCCCCACAGCCTGCCATGGACCTGGCATAGGGTTATCAACGGAAATAATATCGAGTGAGGCTTCTTGATACCAACGTACATTGTCGTAAGAGCCCCAAGCATAGTATTTTTTACCGTCAGGACGGACTAAAACAACTGGCTGAGAACTTTGCTCACGATAAACCAAAAACGTGATCTGCTCGATGGTTGGATCAACTCGAAAGCGATTGTCTAACAAAGACATTGTAGATTCACTCGCAGCACTCGAGAGACTACTCCATATCGCTAAAAACGCGACCAACAAAGCCCTCAACATAGCTTCTCCTATTGATGCCAAATACAGTCGTTCACCAACTCTAATCTTTTTTGGTGAGCTTCTAGTTCATCGGCACTTGCGCGCAAAACCTTTAGCGCTTTTCTTCCTTCAATACGACGAATGGTTTCTACTCCACCCTCTTGTTTATTCGCGTTAAATTCTAGACTCGTTTGACCACCCGTCATAAAGAGGTAAACGTCGGCTAGAATCTCCGCATCGAGCAAAGCTCCGTGGAGTGTACGGTGCGAGTTATCAATACCGTAACGTTCACATAAGATATCAAGGTTGTTTCGCTTACCAGGGAAGATTTTCTTCGCCATTGCAAGGGTGTCGGTCACCTTGCAGTAGTCGTCCGTTTTGCCGATGTTAGGATCGAGCATGCCAAACTCGTAATCCATAAAGCCGGTATCGAAGGGCGCGTTGTGGGCAACAAGTTCTGCGCCTTTAATAAACTCAAGAAACTCTTGGTGCACGCTCGCGTATTCCGGTTTATCAACCAAGAATTCATCCGTAATACCGTGAACTTCAACCGCTTCTGGTTGGATTTCACGATCGGGTTTTAAATAAACGTGGAAGTGACGACCAGTCAGCTTACGGTTGATGATCTCCACGGCACCGATTTCAATAATGCGGTGTCCCATGTAGTGAGGACCACCCTCGCGGTTCATACCTGTGGTTTCGGTATCGAGAACGACAATGCGGTTATATTCAGAATTGCTGCTGGTATTCATAAGGTTATGTATGTCAGACTATGCTTTATTAAATGTTTCGGCTAATAGTACCAAAAAATATGACCAAACACGTTGAGATTTTCACTGACGGTTCTTGTTTAGGTAACCCAGGACCAGGTGGTTACGGCATAGTATTGCGTTACAAAGACGTAGAAAAGACACTTTCCAAAGGCTATACGTTAACTACCAACAACCGCATGGAAATGTTGGCGGCTGTCGTCGCGCTGCAGACGCTAAAACAACCTTGCAAAGTCACTTTAACGACTGACAGCCAATATGTGCGCCAAGGTATTACTCAGTGGATCCATAACTGGAAGAAGCGTGGTTGGAAAACAGCGGATAAAAAACCCGTGAAGAATGCCGATTTATGGCAAGCTCTAGACAAAGAAACCGCACGCCATCAAGTTGAATGGCATTGGGTAAAAGGCCACGCGGGCCATCGTGAGAACGAAATGTGTGATGAGCTAGCCCGGACTGCTGCAGAAAACCCAACTGAGGAAGATACAGGTTACCAACCCTCTTAGCGAGATTCTTTCCTCATAGTGTTACCCTCTCGATTCATCACCCCAAGTGGTGTGAGCTTTTTCTTCAAGCGCCAATGCGGTTTGATAGGCTTGAGAGGGTATGTCCGTTTCCGCGCGACTATGTAATACAAACTCCCAGCGGGTGATGCCCAATCACCAAGACTATTTTCCAACCATGTCCACATCGTACGGTAACGTTTCATCGGAAACAGCGCATAACGATCACAATGAATCACTTGATAATTAAGTAACCCTAACCAATCTTTGATGCGGTTCGACGTAAACATTCGTCCACTCCAAGGCAAATTATGTTTACGCCATGGAAGCAAACTCGCTAATCCAGTCAAGCTTAATGGGTTGAATCCAGTAATAATTACATAGCCATCATCCATCATCACTCTATCGACTTCACGCAACAAACGGTGTGGATCGCTTGCATAGTCGAGCTGATGAGCGAGTATCACAACATCAAAGCTTTTTTCCAAAAAGGGTAATTCGTAACCATCCGCAATCACATTATGCAACGGGTTCTGGATATCTACGTTGACTTGGTGTTGAATGTTACAATTACAGCTGGTTAGCTCACAGCTCAACCCGCCCAGTTTGAGCATATGGTAGCCGAAGAGTTTCGGGCACCATTCATCAAGTCGGGTCTGGATTGACTCAAGCACCCACGGACCGTTGTTCATTGCTGACCAAGTCGACGGGTGTGGTATAGTTTTGTTGCTGAGTGCTGGTTTCATTAACCACCTGACTAAAATGGGTGACGGAGAACGAATCGTGTTAGAGATCAAAAGCATACCCGCATTTAATGATAATTACATCTGGCTGATACAAAATAGCGATAAGCGCTGCGCAGTCGTTGATCCGGGCGATGCGAAGCCAGTATTAGAATTTCTGCAGGCTAACGAATTAACTTTAGAAGCGATTTTAATTACGCACCACCACAACGATCACATTGGTGGCGTTCCAGACTTAGTGCGTGCATTTCCTAACGTCGCCGTTGTGGGCCCAAAATCAGAACCAATTCCAACCCTAACGACACCAATGGAAGAAGGCGACAAGCTAGAGTTGTTTGGTGAGATTTTCTTAGTACTTGGGTTACCCGGTCATACTTTGGGCCATATCGGTTACGTTGGGGACGGAAAACTGTTTTGCGGTGATGTGCTCTTTTCTGCTGGCTGCGGTCGTGTTTTTGAAGGTACGCCTGAGCAAATGTTTGAATCACTGAGCAAACTAACGTCTCTACCAGAAGAAACTCAAGTCTTCTGCGCGCATGAATACACCGCGAGTAACGTGGCGTTTGCTCTAGCGGTTGAACCTGACAATGAGCAACTTCGCCAATATCGCGACGATGTAAACCGACTGCGAGCACTCAACATTCCGACACTTCCAACAACAATACGCAAAGAAAAGTGGATTAATCCGTTCTTGCGAACCTCGAACCCTGACGTGGTTCAATCTGTTGCTAGTCGCATTAAAAATAGCGATCCATGCTCGGTTTTTACTGCTTTACGCGAGTGGAAGAACGAATTTTAACCATTTTCTGCTTGTAAGTTTGCAAGACCCCAGTATTATCAGGGACTGATTTTTCGAGAAGCGCCACTGGCGCTTCTCTTACGTTTGGGGTTGATATAAATCTATTTGAATTTCTCCCCATTGCATAATTAGAAGCTCTTTGCCTCTATAAATTAGTTAGTGTTTAAAAGATGTCTATTATCTTGCGACTGCCACGCACATTACGTTGCGCGACAGGCAGGTGAAGATAAACAGGCCCTAAATAGGCTGAATCCATGCGTTTGAAGTATACTTGGGCGTTGGCGTTGTTATTATCTGGCTGTCAATTGACTCAGTCAGATTCAACGTCTTCTACACCAGAAACCAATAAATCTGAGCAGACTGCAAAGCAAAATGCAGTAAAAGCTCAACCGGGCAATAAATCGTCACTAGCAAAAAAATCCGCTAACGACGCGCCTAAAGTTCTCTCCCCCCAAGAACAAGAAGATGTGTGGCAACGTATCGCCATGCAGCTGGACATGGATATCCCAAACCACAAGAAAGTGGACTACTACCGTACGTGGTATTTAAAGCACCCAAATCACCTTTACACGGTATCTAAGCGTGCTACCCCTTTTCTATACATGATCACAAAACGTATCGAAGAGCGCGGACTCCCAATGGAGCTTGCTTTACTTCCTGTAGTGGAAAGTTCATTCGATGCCTTTGCATACTCACACGGTAGTGCGGCTGGGTTGTGGCAATTTGTCCCTGGCACCGGAAAAATGATGGGACTAGAGCAAAACTACTGGTATGACGGTCGCAGAGATGTGGCAGCAGCAACGGATGCAGCGCTGGACTACCTAGTACAACTAAACGAGCGTTTTGATGGTAACTGGGAACATGCAATCGCCGCTTATAACAGCGGTGGTGGCCGTGTTTCTAGCGCAATTCGTAAGAATAAAAAGCTCGGTAAACCTATCGATTTCTTCTCATTAGACTTACCAAAAGAGACCAGCAGTTACGTTCCTAAGCTATTGGCCTTGGCTGACGTTATCGCAAACCAAGACAAGTACGGACTTAATATTCCTGCAATTCCAAACAAGCCTGTTCTAACGCTTGTTGATCCAGAAGAGCAGTTAGATCTGGCTATTGCCGCAGATTATGCCGGCATTAGCGTAAAAGAGTTGCAGAGTTACAACCCTGCATACAACCAGTGGTCGACAGCGCCTGAGGGGCCGCACCAACTTTTGATTCCCGTAGAGAAAAAAGAGACTTTTCTCACCAAGGTGGAGAAAAATCGCGGTAAAGGGATGAAGGTCGCTCGCTACAAGGTGAAATCTGGTGACTCTTTAAGCGTGCTAGCTAATAAATACGGCACAACCACGAAAGTCATTCGACGTGCCAACGGCCTATCGAACAACAACATTCGTATTGGTCAATACCTGTTGATTCCTACATCAACAAAAGACGATGCAAAATACGCATTAACGGCACAAAACCGATTAAGCAAGACTCAATCTCGTGCTCGTGGTCAACTCAAACTCACCCATGTCGTTCAGTCTGGAGAAAGTTTGTGGTCAATCGCACGTAACAATAAAGTGTCGTATAAATCGTTAGCTAAATGGAATGGTATGGGCCCTAAAGATCCATTGCGTGTGGGTCAAAAGCTAGTGATTTGGAAAGACTCAGACAAAGGTTCTGTGATCCGTACCGTTTTCTACAACGTTCGCTCTGGCGACACCATTAGCGGCATTGCAAGCAAGTTCAAAGTAAAAACGAACGACATCGTGAAATGGAACTCGCTACACAAGAAAAAATACTTACAACCAGGTCAAAAGCTTAAGTTGTACGTTGACGTAACGAAGGTAAGTGTATGAACCCATCAAGCAATCCACTTGTGATGCTGTTGGACATTTTTCGTTCTCCAACATCTTGTTTTCTTGCGCTTTATCAACACGGTGGATGGGGATGGCAACCGTTCATCTTCCTGATGCTTAGTCCGTTTTTATTCTGGGGTGCTTACTTTTCGAATGTCGATTTCACGTGGCTCAGTGACCAACTTGCTGCGCAATTTCAGCAAATCGACCCGAAGCAGATTGAGCTATTAGAACCAAACACGCTAATGGCAAGCGCGATCATCAATGATGTATTCAACCGCTTTGCCACCTTACTATTGCTCGCGCTTTGGTTCTTTCTTGCAACAAAGGCAAGCAAACAACAATACGGTTACTGGAAATGGTTTGCCGCATCGTGTGCTATCTTATTCCCAGCAGTATTGGGCGATGTAGCAAGCTACGCGAGCTTGCTACTCAAGCATGGTCAGGTAATGACTTACGCTGCCGATTTAAATAGCCTCAATGGTCTATTAAAGCTGCCTCTTACTAACGAATGGTCTCATTTCGCTAGCTCGTTACCTTTGCTTCTGCCTTGGTACATTGTGCTCGGCTACGGCGTTGTACTGACGTGGACGGAGTTTGAACGTGGCCAAGCTTTGGTGATAGCAAGCCTGCCATGGGTATTCTTCTACGTTATTTGGGCACTTTATATTGTGGTAACCTAAGCTAGTTATTTAACGTAAATGACAATAACAATGGGTTATGATCGGAAGCGTCGCTCTGCGGCGCTTTTGCGTACTTAAGCGTCAGACCTCGGTAAAACACATGGTCCAGTGGTAACCCTGTTATAAATTGGACTCGATGATCCGGCAAGAACGTCACCTCTTGTAAGTCCGCAGCCTTTAAGGCCTGCCTCATCGCATTAACGCGAGATTCACTCCAGCTATTGAAGTCTCCAGCAAATAGAATTGGCCCCACATGATGCTTTAAAAGCATTTCAAGCGCCGTTAACTGCGATACATACTCTTTTGTACCTACGGTGAAGTTAATCGCATGTACATTCACCACTGCGAGTTTCTCGCCATTACTCAAGTGATACTGGCTATATAATGCAGACTTAGGTAAGCGAAGCCACGGCTCTTTAGAGGTGTAAGCGCAGGCTTTTTCTGGTTGCCCTTGAGCAATACTAATTACACCGGCACCGCTACCCAGCGCCTTAAAAGCACTCACTTGATTACTAACCCAGCGACCATCCACCAACCACTGTTTAAATGATGGTGTCATGCTGGCTTCTTGCAATAACAGTAACTGCTTATCAGCAGAAAACTCATCGAGTGCACGTTGCCAGTTAGCCCGGTTCTGTTTGTAGATATTCCAGACAAGCACATTGATTTTGCCGTCATGATCGAGAGCTTTTGAATCGCTAAATTCGATGCACCTGATATCTTGTGTCAGCTCGGTACCTGTTTGAGTAATAATTTGCGGCTGATCTGGTACGGTGAAAATAACCTGGAAGCCAACCAATACCGCTATTACGAGAAAAGCTAACGCCAGAAAAAAACGCTTAAACATACGACAAACCTGAATGTAGGCACCCGAAATCTAGAACAACAAATCTCGGGTTAAATGATTTCACTAATAAGCAAACAACAAAAAAGGAGCCACTTGGCTCCCTTTTAGCATAATAAATACGAAACAGGTGACAAGAAACCTTAGATCGCGTCTTCGTCTTCTTCACCAGTACGAATACGAACCACACGCTCAATATCAGTGACGAATATTTTACCATCACCAATCTTACCAGTTTGCGCGGTTTCAATGATTGTCTCTACGCATTTATCAGCCACATCTTCGGTTACAACGATTTCGAGCTTCACTTTAGGTAGAAAGTCCACCATATACTCTGCACCACGGTAAAGCTCTGTGTGACCCTTTTGGCGACCAAAACCTTTCACTTCAGAGACGGTCATCCCTGTAATGCCAACTTCAGCTAGCGCTTCTCGAACATCATCCAATTTAAATGGCTTGATAATCGCTTCAATTTTTTTCATGTTCATCCCTTAAGCTTCAATCGATTGCGCTTATTATCGTTTAGCGTTTCGCAACATTCAATGTTTGTCTCTGATCCACCAGCGAAAATCCAGGCTGAGCAAATTAACATGGCGAATATCATAAGTTGATAAAACCCAATGAGGACTGCTCAATGCCCAATCGTCCAAGCTTTACTTCAGACTCGCGTTTACTTCAAACTTGCGTAGTAAGCCGCTAGGTTAGCGATGTCTTCATCAGACAACAATGAAGCTTGAGCTTGCATCACAGCAGCAAGCCCACCTGTTCGCTCTTTATTTTTATAAGCTTTAATTGAACTGATAATATATTGCTCATTTTGCCCTTTCAGATTTGGGTAACCCGGAATGACAGCAATACCATCAGCGCCATGACACGCCGCGCATACTCCCGACTTTGCTTGACCTGCTGCGACATCTCCCGCAGCTAGAGCTTGCCCACTGAACATGGTTAACGCCACCATTGCACCCATGATTGTTTTCTTCATTGCTTCACCTAATCAATTATTATTTAAGGATTTTTATATTTTATAATCGACATTGTGGCATGAATTTTCATTACCTGCGCCAAATAAGTTCACAATCTTGACCATTACATGCCTGATCAACGAACAGATCTGCCACAGCAACGACTCGGTCTTGATACATCAAAATCGGAATTTGACGACGCAGCCAGCTTGGCACATTGTATTCTTGGAACAACTTCTTCAGTTTTCGACTGTGATTACGCGTGGTTGGATGCGCTGATAAGCCTTCCGGATTAAAGGTCACGCGAAGCAATTCTGGCTGACTCGGTAGCGCAATCGTTGCGTTACTAGAACTCGTCGTTAAGGTCAGCTCCCCGAGTCCCTCAGGCAGCGACAAAGTCGCATCAACTTGAATCGTACTTTGCCACTTAGTGACATCAGCCGTTTCCTTTACCCAATAGAGACGATTTCGAAAACGGCGCACTTCACCTTGTTTAAGTTGTAGTTTGGGGTTGGCATCTTGCTGAGCTAATGCCACTTCATTCCAGATAAGATTGAGTTGTACCTGAGTCGGCATACTAGTATTAAGCTTAGCTAGCCACATACGAATCAAGCGCGCACGTGCTAATTCACTGTGCTTAGCCAGTTCTTCAATACTCAAACTTAGATCCGTTTGTAAAGCGCGTTCAAACACCGCGCTCAATAGTTCATCCAATAGCGCTTCTTGTTGAGCACATAAGCTTGCACTGCGCTGAACCGCTTGATGGATACTCGGCCAACGACCAGACAATTCAGGAACAACACAATGACGAAGAAAGTTACGATCATAACGGGTATCTTGATTGCTTTCGTCTTCCACCCACTCCAAGCCTAATTTAGTAGCGGCTTCTTCGATGGTCTTCCGCTTGATAGTAAGCAATGGTCGAACTAGAGATCCGCAAGAAAACGGCATACTCTCCGCCATCGAAGATAACCCTTTAGGCCCGCTGCCGCGCTTAAGCGCAAGGAGAAAAGTCTCTATTTGATCGTCGGCATGTTGACCAGTCAACAGTATATCGCCTTCTTGAATGTACTTAGTTAAGGCTTGGTAGCGAGCTTCACGAGCAAGAAGTTCAATACTTTCACCATTGCTGATGTCTAAGCTCACTCGCTCGATCGAGCACGATATCCCCACTTGTTGTGCCCAAAGTAAGCATTTATCGGCCCAATTATCGGCATTCGAGCTTAAACCATGGTGCACATACACAGCGTGACACTCTACAGAGTGCGCTTGTTGGTAGCGACTGAGTAATTCGAGTAAAAGACGTGAATCCACTCCTCCGCTAAACGCCAAGACAACCTTAGTGCCTGATTGATAGTAGCGGCCGAGAACTTGAGCAAAATGCAGGTAAAGCGATTCCATAAGCGATCCGATAGGTGCAAAAAAGGGCTAGACTCTCATCCAACCCTTTCTATTTTAACTGTTATCAATTGAGATATCAGCTAACGCTTAATAGCAATCACCAAAATTAACAGTAACCGTAGCTCATTAGGCGCTGGTAACGACGTTCACGTAGCGCCTCTTCATCCAATTGTTCTAGATCTTCTAGCTGACGAAGTAGTGTCGCTTTCATATTCGCTGCCATTTGAACATGATCGCGATGAGCGCCGCCTAGTGGCTCTTCAATGATTTCGTCGATCAGTTCAAGCTCTTTAAGACGCGGAGCAGTTAGACCCATTGCCTCTGCCGCTTGTGGCGCTTTGTCTGAATCACGCCATAAGATTGAAGCACAACCCTCAGGAGAAATTACTGAGTACGTAGAGTACTGAAGCATGTTCACATAGTCGCCTACACCGATTGCTAGTGCACCACCAGAACCGCCTTCACCAACAACGTTACAGATTACTGGCACTTTAAGACCAGACATCACTTTTAGGTTTTTCGCGATAGCTTCAGATTGACCACGCTCTTCTGCGCCCACACCTGGATACGCGCCAGCCGTGTCGATAAATGTGATGATCGGCATGTTGAAACGCTCTGCCATTTCCATCAAACGTAGCGCTTTACGGTAACCTTCTGGTTTTGGCATACCAAAGTTACGTTTCACTTTCTCTTTGGTTTCACGACCTTTTTGGTGACCAATGATCATCACAGGGCGGCCTTCAAGGCGAGCCATGCCACCCACAATCGCTTTGTCGTCTGCAAACGCGCGGTCACCCGCTAATTCATCAAACTCCTCAAAAGCGTGTTGGATGTAATCCAGCGTGTAAGGACGTAGTGGGTGACGAGCCAGTTGAGCTGTTTCCCATGCGCCTAGGTCGCTGAAGGTTTTTTTCTTCAGCTCTAAGCTTTTCTTCTCAAGCTGTTCGATTTCTTTATCCAGGTCAATCGCAGAATCACCACCGTGACGAGAGACATCACGTAATGCTTCAATTTTCGCTTCTAGTTCTGCAATTGGCTTTTCAAATTCAAGAAAGTTTAGGCTCATCTATGAATCCTTGTTTACTCAGCGTCTAACATATTGCGCTGAATTTTTAGTTAAATTCGAGTTCTACCTGGCTTTTGCCAAGCAACTGTTTTAAATCGTCGAGTAATGTATCACTTGGCGTAACTCGCCACTCGGTGCCCAATGTTAACCGCGCTCTGGCGTCGGCACGCTGGTAGTATACATTGACGGGTACGGTTCCGGCTTTGTGCGGTTCTAAAATACGGCTGAACTGCTCAAAAAACTGATCGTTGATCTGATTTGCATCTATCGATACCGACAAACCACGAGCGTATTTCTCGCGCGCACTGCCGAGATCCATAACTTCACGCGCCGACATTTTAAGGCCACCGTTGAAGTCATCAAAGCTGACCTGTCCAGAAACGACCAAAATTCTGTCTTTTTCGAGAAGTTCAGCGTATCGATCCAGCGCATCGGAGAACAACATCACTTCCATACGACCACTTCGGTCATCCAGTGTCATAATACCAATTCGTGTACCACGCTTGGTCGTCATTACACGAGCGGCAATAACCAGGCCGGCTACCGTGACAGATTGATCGCGGCGAGTGGGCGTTGCGTCTTTTAGTCGACAACTGGTGTATTTGTTTAGTTCCTTTACGTAGGCGTTAATTGGGTGCCCTGTCAAATATAGACCTAGGGTATCACGCTCGCCCTCTAACCACACTTTTTCTGGCCAAGGCGGAACCTGCGTATACTTATGCTCTACTTCTTCAGGCGCATCCGTTAGCACACCAAACATATCCGTTTGACCAAACGCCTCAGCTTGGTGATGTTGACTTGCGGCTTTTACCGCATCATTGAGTGACGCCATCATCGCCGCGCGGTGTGGGCCTAGTCGATCCAACGCACCCGCGTAAATCAGCTTCTCTATCACTCGTTTATTGACGCGTTTTAGATCAACTCGAGCACAGAAATCAAATAGGTCTTTAAAGTGACCACCTTTATTTCTCGCCTCAAGAATCGCATCGATAGGACCTTCACCTACCCCTTTTATCGCACCAATACCGTAAACAATTGCGCCATTTTCATCAACATTAAAGCGATATAGGCCAGAGTTGATGTCTGGTGGCAGCACGGTGAGCTTCATACGGAAACACTCATCGACCAAGCCAACGACTTTTTCCGTGTTATCCATATCGGCTGTCATTACCGCAGCCATAAATTCGGCAGGATAATGTGTTTTCAGCCAAAGAGTTTGATAAGAAACCAATGCATAAGCAGCAGAGTGCGATTTGTTAAAACCATAACCGGCGAACTTTTCTACCAAGTCGAAGATTTTCATCGCCAACTCGCCATCGATACCGTTCTTTATCGCACCTTCTTCAAAGATAGCACGTTGTTTTGCCATCTCTTCTGGCTTTTTCTTACCCATTGCACGACGAAGCATGTCCGCACCACCTAGCGTGTAACCTGCTAAGATCTGCGCAATCTGCATTACCTGCTCTTGGTACAGGATGATGCCGTAGGTTGGATCAAGCGTCTCTTTTAGCGACTCGTGTTGCCACTTTTCATCTGGATAAGAGATCGCTTCTCGACCATGTTTACGGTCGATAAAGTTATCTACCATGCCCGATTGCAAAGGACCCGGACGGAAGAGTGCTACCAATGCGATAATGTCTTCGAAACAGTCTGGCTGAAGTCGTTTGATCAGCTCTTTCATGCCTCGAGATTCAAGCTGGAATACTGCTGTCGTTTCAGAGTTTTGCAACAAACGGAAAGAGGCAGGGTCTTCTAACGGTATGGATTCAATTTGAACCGGTTCTTTCCCTTCTCGCTCTAGGCGTGGGTTAATCAGTCCTAACGCCCAGTCAATAATGGTTAAGGTACGTAAACCCAAGAAGTCAAACTTAACTAGGCCAGCGGTCTCAACATCGTTTTTATCAAATTGAGTAACCGGGAAGTGACCTTCAGCGTCTGCATAAATTGGCGCAAAATCGGTAATTGTTGTAGGTGAAATTACAACACCACCAGCGTGTTTACCGGCGTTTCGCGTACAGCCTTCCAAAATATGACACATGTCGATGAGTTCTTTAACTTCCTCATCGGCCTCATACAATTCAGGTAGTGCAGGTTCAGCTTTAAACGCTTTATCTAGCGTCATGCCTGGATCAGGCGGAATCAGCTTTGAAATACGATCAACAAAACCAAATGGGTGGCCCAATACGCGGCCAACGTCACGGATTACCGCTTTTGCCGCCATGGTACCAAACGTGATGATCTGAGATACCGCGTCGCGACCGTACATTTCCGCAACGTGGTCAATAACCTGGTCACGTTTATCCATACAGAAATCGACGTCGAAATCGGGCATCGAAACACGTTCTGGGTTCAAGAAACGTTCGAACAGCAAGTCATATTCTAGTGGATCCAGATCGGTGATTTTTAGTGCGTAAGCCACCAAAGAACCAGCACCGGAACCACGTCCAGGACCGACAGGAATTCCATTATCTTTTGACCACTGGATGAACTCCATTACGATCAAGAAGTAACCAGGAAATCCCATTTGGTTGATAACATCTAGCTCTATCTGAAGACGTTCATCATATTCAGGGCGGCGACGTTTTCTCTCCTCCTCATCTGGAAATAGGAACTCTAAACGCTCTTCCAACCCCTCTCGGGATTTCATGACTAGGAACTCAGTCTCTTTCATCCCTTCGGTTGGGAAGGCTGGTAGGAAGTACTCCCCTAAGCGCACAGTCACGTTACAACGCTTCGCTATCTCGACACTGTTTTCTAACGCTTCAGGAATATCAGCAAACAGCTCGCACATTTCTTCTTCTGTACGAAGATATTGCTGCGGACTGTAGTTTTTTGGCCTGCGCGGATCTTCTAATGTGTAACCATCGTGAATCGCTACGCGTATTTCATGAGCATCAAATAGGTCTGGACTCAGGAATACAACTTCATTGGTCGCCACTACTGGCAAGTCTTGCTGCTCTGCCAATTCAACCGCAAAGTGAAGATAAGTTTCTTCATCTGGACGACCGGTACGAAGCAGCTCAAGATAAAAGCGATCTGGAAAATGCTGTTTATAGAAATCAACACACCCTTGCACTATTTGACGGTTGCCTTTCAAAAGGCCGCGACCAATTTCCCCGCTTTTACCGCCGGATAATACAATCAGGCCTTCAGACATTTCAGCCAACCAGGCTTTATCAATCACTGGGTGGTGTTGAACATGTCCACGTAAGTACGCTTTTGATATCAATAACGTCAGGTTCTTATAACCTACATTATCCGCCGCAAGCAAAGTCACTTGTGTCAGCTCTTCACCAAACTCGTCCGACTGCATTTTAAAGTCAGCACCGATGATCGGTTTAACACCACTGCCATGCGCCGTACCGTAAAACTTCACCAAACCACATAGGTTGGTAAAGTCGGTCAACGCCATTGCGGGCATACCGAGCTCAGCAACTTTCTTTACGATTGGCGGAACTTTGTTGAGGCCATCCACCATCGAGAAGTCACTATGAACACGCAGGTGGATGAATTTGGGATCTGACATTAACAGGTACCGTGTAACTCTATTTTGTTGGGGATTCTAACCTAAAGAGGTTGGGTTTATAACACCAATTAGATCGTTTGATTATTCTATGCCTAACGCTTTTTTTACTGGCTTGAAACTCTTGCGGTGTTCACTGATCACTCCGTGTTGCTCAATCGCTTCAAAGTGCGCTTTAGTTGGGTAACCTTTGTGCTTCGCGAAGCCAAATTGTGGATGAAGTTTATCCAACTCTTCCATCTCTTGGTCACGCACGACTTTGGCAATAATTGAAGCCGCACTGATTTCGGCAACACGTAGATCGCCTTTTACTACAGCTTGAGCATCCATTGGCAGCTCCGGACAACGGTTACCATCAATCAACACCAAATCAGGTTGAACCTGTAACCCCGCCACTGCACGCTGCATCGCAACCATAGTCGCCTGCAAAATATTCAGTTGATCGATTTCTTCAGGAGAACAACGCCCGACCGCCCACGCCAATGCTTTTTCTTTGATTTCAGGAAGCAACGCCATGCGTTTCTTTTCGGTCAATTTTTTCGAATCGTTCAACCCTTCAATAGGATTGTTAGGATCAAGGATAACCGCAGCGGTGACGACGTCTCCCACCAAAGGACCACGTCCTACCTCGTCGACTCCGGCCACAAGCTGGTAACCTTGCGGATATTCAAACGGAGGGAGTTCAACTTTGGTTTTGGTCGCTTTTGGTTTAACAGCCATGATAAATCTCTATTTTTCAATCAGTTTTAGAACCGCGTTTGCGGCTTGTTGATCCGCATCTTTACGGATCCAATGATGCATTTCCGTAAACTTATCTAACATCGGTTTATTGTCGCTTTCCAATAAGCGAGAAACCTCAGTAAACAAATTGTCTGGTGTGCACTCATCTTGTAGATATTCTTTGACGAGCTCATCATCCGCCAAGATATTCGGCAATGACACATACTTCGTTTTCAATAGACGTTTAGCTAAGAAAGCAGTAAATGCATTCACACGATAACCCACCACCATTGGACGCTTGAGAAGCATACACTCCAACGCTACGGTACCGGAGGCCAACATCACAGCATCGGATGCGGTGATGACGTTGCGTGCGGTGTCATCAACTAACTTGAAGTCCAACTCTGGCGCTAGCTCTTTCCATGCTTGTTCAAACTGCTCACGGCGTTTTTGATTAACAAGCGCGACAACAAACCCCAGTTCTGGAAATTTGTTATGGAGTAACTTGCAGGTTTCAATAAATGGCTCTGAGAGCATTTTTAACTCGCTACCACGACTGCCTGGCAGGACAGCAAGCCACTTTTTATCTTGTTCTAAACCAAGCAACTCACGTGCAGGCGCTTGTTCTGATTCTAGTGGGATGGCATCAGCCAAGGTATGACCAATGAACTCGCAAGGTACATTAAATTTGTCGTAAAACGCTTTCTCAAACGGAAGAAATGCTAGCACCAAGTTCGTTGCCGCTTCTATTTTAAAGATGCGCTTCTGACGCCAAGCCCAAACAGACGGACTCACGTAATGAACGGTTTTAATGCCCGCTTGCTTGAGGTCAAGCTCCAAGCGTAAGTTGAAGTCAGGAGCATCGATCCCTATGAAAACATCAGGCGGATTCTGAGTAAAATACTGAACGAGCTCAGCTTTCACTTTAAGAAGTCTCGGTAAGCGGCCTAAAACCTCGACTAATCCCATCACCGCAAGCTCTTCCATATCAAACAGAGACTCGCAACCTTGGGCTATCATTTTCGGACCGCCAATGCCTACGAACTCTGCGTCTGGATATTGCTGCTTTACTGCTTTGATAAAGCCTTCACCTAGCGTATCGCCAGACAATTCTCCGGCAATGATGCCAATACGTAATGGTCTTTCCATATCTACTTCGCTATTTTTCCTGTGCGCTATGGATAACGGTTTGCCTTATCCATAAAACACAAAAAGATCGTAACCTCAAATTTGGTCACGATCTTTTTATTTATTGGTTCATTCGCCAATTAACGAATAATGCCACGTTCCGTCGTTTCCAGAATATCTGAGAAACGCTTCACTGCTGGCCACTCTTGAGCCATTTCAGCCAGAATAGGCTTCACTTCTTCTAGCGTCTTACCTGAACGGTAGATTTCTTTATACGCTTTTTGTAGCGCACGAATCTCTGGTTTCTCAAAGCCATTACGCTTCAAGCCAACAAGGTTCAAGCCGAAAGGTGTTGCGTGGTTACCTTGCGCGAGTACGTAAGCTGGGACATCTTGCACCACTGCTGAACAGCCGCCAATGTACGCGTAAGCGCCCACTGTACAAAACGGATGAATCGCAGACAGTGCCATCACACCGGCATAATCATCAACAGTAACGTGACCACCAAGAATCGAGTTATTACCGATATGAGTGTGGTTACCAATAACAACATCATGCGCAACGTGTGCATTCACACACAATAAGTTGTCATCACCAATGATCGTGGTTGCTTTGTCTTGCACTGTGCCGCGGTGAACTTGGACCGCTTCACGAATGACGTTACGGTCACCGATAACCACAGTTGTGTCTTCACCACCGTATTTTTTGTCTTGGTTTTCTTCACCAATGACAGCATGTGGGAAAATACGGTTATCTTTGCCAATAGTTGTGTGACCTTTGATCACAACGTGAGACATCACTTCTGTGCCTTCACCAATTTCAACCGTAGAGGTGATGTACGTAAAAGGACCTACTGTTACGTTAGCACCAATTTTGGCGCCCTCTTCTACCACCGCTGCCGGGTGGATTTTAGCGGTTTCATGAATCATATTAAAACTCTCGACGAGCACACTTCAGTTCTGCAGAACATACCACTTCGCCGTCAACTTTTGCTACACCGCTAAATGCAGCAATGCCGCGACGTTCTTTCAGAAATTCTACCTCAATAACTAATTGGTCGCCCGGAACCACTGGTTTACGGAATTTCGCGCCGTCTACGCTTGCAAAGTAGTACAGTTCATTTTCTGTTGGTGCACCAAATGATTTAAATGCAAGTAAGCCTGTTGCCTGAGCCATTGCTTCTAAAATCAAAACACCTGGGAATACTGGTAGTTGAGGAAAGTGACCTGTGAACTGAGGTTCGTTAACCGACACGTTTTTAATCGCGTGAAGGTACTTCTCTTCTTGGAAGTCTATCACTCGGTCGATCAATAAGAATGGGTAGCGATGAGGTAGTAGCTCTTGAATTTCAGAGATGTTCATCGTTTTCTTTTCAGTAGTCAAAGTCGTCTTCCTATATCAATTTTTTGCCGCCAAGATGGCAAACGTGGCAACAGGTCGTAAAGCCGAATCGCTTTGCAATATACTAGCAAAATACGCACCATCTTGGAGTTAAATCTACTTAGAGCGCGTCATTATAGAAGAAAAAGACCCGCATTTCGCGAGTCTTCGTACAGAATATGGAACTAGAGCCTGTTAGCTTTCACGTTAAATACAGAGCGAAAGATAACTTGTTCTAAATTTCTTCTTTCTGTTCCAGCTGTTTTTCAACCGCTTTCAGGCGCTTATTCATCTCATCAATACGGTGAACTCGAGTTGCAGTTTTACGCCACTCTCTGTTCGTTTGTAGTGGAATACCTGATGAGTAAAGGCCTTTTTCTTCGATACTGCGCATTACCATGCCCATACCTGTAATCGCCACACCATCTGCGATAGTGATATGGCCATTCAGAACAGACGCGCCGCCAATCTGGCAGTACTTACCAATTTTTGTACTGCCCGCGACAATAGTACCACCAGGCATCACGGTACCATATCCGATCTGCACGTTGTGCGCGATTTGAAGTTGGTTATCCAGAATGACATTGTCTTCAATGATAGTATCTTCGAGTGCACCGCGGTCAATCGTAGTACAAGCACCAATCTCAACGCGGTTACCGATACGCACTGAACCAAGCTGAGGAATTTTAATCCACTCGCCTTTGTCATTCGCGTAACCGAAGCCATCAGAGCCAATGACGGTACCCGATTGAACGAGACAGTCATCACCCAATGACACTTCATGGTAGATAGTGACATTAGCCCAAAGCTTGGTGTTATTCCCTAGCTTGGCGTTCTTACCGATAAAACAACCAGCACCAACACTTACGTTGTCGCCGAGTTCCACGCCCGTTTCAATCACAGCGTTAGCGCCGATTGTAACGTTCTCACCCACCTTAACGTCAGCGGCAATCACAGCACTTGGTGCAATATCGTCTGCCGGTTTTGGTGTGGTATCCATCGCTTGGACCACAAGAGCAAATGCGACATAAGGGTCTGAAACCACTAGCGCATTTCCAACGCATTGATCTTTATGCTCAGCCTTTACCATAACAACGGTAGCTTGGCACTCAGAAAGGTGTTTTGCGTATTTTGGGTTAGACAAGAAGGTTACGTCACCTTCTTGTGCTTTATCCATTGGGGCAACACGGCTTACAACGAGAGACTCGTCACCAAACAGCTCACCCCCGGTAATTGTCGCCAATTCGGCTAATGTCAATGTCTTCATAACTTCTTATTTTAGAGCTTTAATTACGTCTTCAGAGATATTGTATTCTGGCTTGCCGTACTGCAAAGCAGAGATATCAATCACAAGATCGTAACCATTTTTGTCTGCGACTTTCTTAACTGCATCTTGAATCGTTTTGAAAAGCTTCGCTTTTTCTTCAGCTTCACGACGCGCACTTGCTTTTTCAAGTGCTTGTGCTTTCACTTTGTACTCGCTGTCTAGCTTCGCGATATCGATACGTAGCTTTTCAACTTCGTCTTGACCCAAAAGCTCGCCGTCACGTTGTAGCTTCTCAATCTTTGTTTTAGCTTGTGCTTGGATTGACTTCAGTTCATCAGCTTTGCTTTTGAAGTCTTTCTGCATTTTTTGTAGTACAACTTCACGTTGAGGAAGTGCTTGAAAAACTTGAGCTGTATTTACGTAAGCAATTTTCTGTGCAGCTTCTGCCGCATTTGCAAACATTGAAGAGCTCAGTACAAGAAGGCCAATCCCAGCCGCTTTGATCATTTTATTCAAAATATTTTCCTCTTTAGAAAGTTCTACCGATAGTGAATGTGAAGAACTCTTCATCATCGCCATCAAATTTCTTAATTGGTTTCGCTAGTGAGAATACTAGTGGCCCCATTGGAGACATCCACTGCAACGCCGCACCGTAAGAAGAGCGGTAGTTGGTTGGATCTGAGTAATCGTAGTAGTAACGGTCACCATATTCCGCACCTGAATCGCGGTAGTCGAACTCCGTATCCCAAACACTTGCCATATCAAAGAAGATACTGGTACGAATTTGGTTTTGTACTTCTTCTGATGCAAATGGTGTTGGGACAATCAACTCAACACTTGCTAGCGCTACGGCGTTACCACCAACAGAGTCATCTGTTGCTGTATCTGCGCCATTATTTGAGCCAGATGTATCACGGTAAACCGCTTTAGGACCAACAGAGTTTGAGCCAAAGCCACGAAGCGATGTAAAGCCACCTGCGTAGTAGTTTTCGTAGAATGGGAACAAGTTATCGTTACCATCCGTCTGACCGTAACCATTACCGTAACCTAAGCGGCCACGGAACAAGAGGGTAAACTCGTGCTTTTTAGTCAATGGCACATACTGGCGAACATCGTACTGCATTTTGAAGTATTGAACGTCAGAGCCAGGTACGGTCATTTTATAGAATGCACGCTGATGGTTACCTGCCGTAGGGAAATAGCCACGGTTTAAGTTATTACGTGTCCAAGAGATATTGAAGTCGAAGTCGTTTGTGTTCAACGCTCCACTAGAATCAATGTTGTCTGCTTGTGCTCGTAAGAACTGCTCTACCTGCAAGTAAGGCGATAAGTTACCGATCTTGTTGTGCGTATAACCGACACCGAATTCAAAACGGTTCAACTCATCGAATGGGAACCCCCACGTTAAGCTCGCGCCATAGCTTTCGTTGGTATAGTCAACGATATTGGCTTCTTTAGCTTCAAATTCGTTATAGAAAACCTTACCACCTAAGCTTACACCGTCTAAGTTCCAGTACGGATCACGGTAATCTAGACTGATGTTTTTCTGGTAGTCATTCATCATCGCGTTGATACCAACACGGTTACCGCTACCAATAAAGTTATCTTGTTGCAGGCCAACCTGGAAGCTCACACCCGATTCTGTGCCGTAGCCAACACCGAAGTTAACGCTACCAGAGTTCGCTTCTTTGACAGAGTAAACTAGGTCAACTTGATCATCACTACCAGGAACTCGAACCGTCTGTACTTCAACATTTTCAAAGTAGCCCAAACGATTTAGACGAGTTTTACCCGTTTCAATCGATTTCGAGTTCAACCAACTGCCTTCCATCTGACGCATTTCACGACGAAGGACTTCATCTTTGGTTGAGTTATTACCCGTGAAGCGAATATCACGAACATAAATTCGGTTACCCGGGTCTACGTTAACGACCAAAGAAACTTCTTGATTCTCGTCGTCAAACTCTGGAATGGTATTCACTTGAGGATAAGCATAACCGGACTCACCAAGCACACGCTTAATCCCTTCTTCCATTGAAGTCACCAACGAGCCGTTGTATGTCTCATTGTCTTCAAATGGCACAAGTCTTTCGAACGTCGCTTCCTCGCCAATCAAATCACCACGGAACTTCACGTCCTTAACGGTGTAAACCTCGCCCTCTTCTAGACCAAGAGTAATGTATACCCCTTTCTTGTCAGGAGAGATTGCAACTTGTGTCGAATCAACGTTAAATTTTAAGTAACCACGATCCAGGTAGAATGATTTGAGTGCTTCAATATCACCTGCAAGAACTTGCTTTTGATACTTTTCATCAGAAAGGAAATTCCACCACGGCACATCAACATTTAAGTTAAAGCGCGAAAGCAGCTCTTCATCACTGAACACTTCATTACCGATAAAGTTGATTTGCTGAATTTTCGCCGACACACCTTCAGTAAAGACAAACTTAAGATCAGAACGATTACGTGGTAGTGGAGTAACCACCGCTTTTACTGTTGCGTTGTATTTACCTACGCTGTAGTAAAAGTCTTCTAAGCCTTTTTCAATGTTGCTTAGCGTGGTGCGGTCAAGCGCTTCACCTTCACGAACGCCAGACGCGTTCAGGTTTTCTTGTAGCTGCTCGTCCTTGATTGCTTTGTTACCTGAAAAAGAGATGCTTGCAATGGTAGGACGTTCTTTGACTTGAACCATCAGAACACCACCGTCACGCAACACTTTCACATCTTCAAAGTTACCAGATGCATACAGGGCGCGGATAATTTCTGCAACATCGCCTTGGCCAATGGTATCACCGACACGTACAGGCATTTTCAACAATGCAGCACCCAGTGCTACACGCTGCAATCCATCGATTTCAATATCTTGAACTACGAAGTTCTCTGCTCCATTTGCAGATACACTGGTCGCCAGTAAACTTGCAAATAGAATTCGCTTAATCGCCATACTTGTTCTAATTATTCCTTGCTACTGCTTTTGTCTCTGAACTATCACAGACGAGTAAAATCATTAAATAGCGCTAACGCCATGAGCGAGAAGATGATCGCACCACCAATTCTAAAGCCCATTTCCTGCACTTTCTCAGGAACAGGACGTCGAATGACTGCTTCAATTGCAAAAAACAACAAATGACCGCCATCCAACATTGGTAAAGGAACGAGATTAATAATACCTAGGTTAACACTAATTAGAGCGAGAAAACCTAAAAAGTAGACCAAACCATAATCTGCTGTCGCGCCTGCGCCTTTGGCTATTGATATTGGTCCACTCAGATTATTCAGACCAACGTCTCCAACAATCAGCTTCTTAAGCATGCTGATTGTCAAACCAATGACTTGGCCAGTTTTGTCTACTGCTTTACCTATTGACTCGAATACACCAAACTGAAGATCGAAGCGATAACTTTCTGGCCATTCTGCGACTTTAGGTGCAATACCTGCAAAACCAACGACTTCTTTGTTAGCTAGCTCACGGCTACCGGGCGTCAGCGTCAATGTTTGCTCATAACCCTGACGCAACACCGTCAATTCAAGCGGTGTATCAGGATTAGAACGAACCGCTTCAACCACTTGCTTCCATTCGGTTACGCGTTGTTGACCAATTGCGACAACCTCATCACCTGGAAGCACACCGGCTTTTTCCGCCGCTCCACCTTGCGAGACCTGCTCGATAACTCGATACACCTCCGGTGTATACGGAGCAAAACCTAACGACTGCATCGCTGACTGAGTTTCTGGGTCGAACTTCCACTCACGTAAATCGAGCGTTTTCGTTACTTCTGAACCAACTTCATTCGCTGACGTTAGTGTTACCGTCATCAAATCATCGCCAATATGAGAAATCAATCCCATATTTACTGATTCCCAATCCGGAGTTTTGATACCAGATATCGATTTAAGTTCCATTCCAGATTCAATTCCAGCTTCCGCAACAATCGAATTGGGCGTAACTTCACCAATTACAGGCTTAACAGCAGGGATGCCAATTAGAAATACCAGCCAATAGGCAAAAATTGCGAAAAGAAAATTAAAGATGGGGCCAGCCGCAACAATAGAGGTTCGCTTCCATAACGGCTTCTTATCAAACGCTAGGTGCTTCTCATGTTCTGGCACCTCATCGACACGGCTATCAACCATTTTCACATAGCCGCCGAGAGGGATCATTGAGATGCTGTACTCCGTTCCGTCTTTGCCTACTTTACTCCAAATAGACTTGCCGAAACCAATTGAAAACTTTTCAACTTTAACGCCGCAACGGCGAGCAACCCAAAAATGCCCAAATTCGTGCACGGCAACAAGAATGCCCAGTGCGACGATAAAAGAAATGAGATTCCACAATATACCAGTCATCAGCTACGCTCGCGTATGGTTTCTAGGGCAATAGTTCGTGCCATTCTATCTAGCTCGAGCAAGCTTTCCAAGCTATTCGCATTCTCAGCTTTGCAGCTTGCGTTGATTTTATTCAACACAGACTCATTGATGCGAGCAATATCGGTAAAACCTAGTCTGTTATTTAAAAATGCATCAACAGCGACTTCATTAGCTGCATTCAATGCCGTTGTTGCGTGTTGACCTTCATAACAAGCATCAATTGCGAGTTTTAAACATGGGTAACGAGCAAAGTCAGGCTGCAAAAACGTCAGCTCACCAACTTTCGTGAAGTCTAGCGGCTTAACCCCAGCTTCTACTCTTGACGGGTATGACATGGTGAGCGCAATTGGCGTCGCCATATCCGCTTCTCCCATTTGTGCCAAGACCGAACCATCACGATACTGAACCATAGAATGAATCACAGATTGAGGATGAATAACCACCTTCAGTTGTTCGCGAGCAGCATTAAATAGCCACTTAGCTTCGATATACTCAAGGCCTTTGTTCATCATCGTGGCAGAATCAACAGAAATTTTTGGCCCCATCGACCAGTTTGGATGAGCGATCGCCTGAGCGGGTGTCACCTGCTCCAGTTCTGCGATGTCAGTGTAACGGAAAGGACCACCAGATCCAGTCAACAAAATATGAGAAATGCCATGTTCTTGTAAATTGCAACGACCTAGATTGGTTTGTACTTGCTGTGGTAAACATTGGAAAATGGCGTTGTGTTCACTGTCGACGGGAAGTAGCTCTGCGCCAAATTCTTCTACAGCATCAATAAATAGCTGGCCTGACATTACAAGTGCTTCTTTATTTGCCAACAAGACTCGCTTACCTGCTTTCACGGCAGCCATGGTAGGCAATAAGCCAGCGGCTCCTACAATAGCAGCCATTACACTGTCGACCTCGTCCAGCGAAGCTATATGACATAGCGCATCAGTACCACCTAGCACTTCGGTACCTGGCGAAACCGAGTGTAGCTCAGCTTGAAGTTGAGACGCCGCAGCTTTATCTGCCATGACCGCATATTTAGGTTGCCACTGACGACATAGACCGATCATCTTTTCAACGTTAGTGCTTGCCGCTAAGGCAACGACAGAAAACAGATCTGGGTTTTGTTCGACCACTTTAAGCGTGCTTGCACCAATTGATCCAGTAGCACCAAGAATCGTTAACTTTTGCATGTTGTAAGACCGTTAGAAAGCTCAGGAGCGACGACGCCGCTCCTGATAAATTAGAATACGTAGTAAAGAAGAGCAAAAACTGGGAATGCTGCGGTTAGGCTGTCGATACGATCTAGCACACCACCGTGCCCTGGGATAATGTTACTGCTGTCTTTAATGCCTGAGACACGTTTGAACATACTTTCAACCAGATCACCAAGCACTGAAATAACGACAGTAACCAGCGTAATCAGCACCATATGGACAGGGCTAGTGAACTGGATGTCGAACCAATCAGCAAATGCCCACGCTACGATTAATGCCGTGATAATGCCACCAATTAGCCCTTCAATAGTTTTATTGGGGCTTACATGAGGAGCCATCTTACGTTTGCCTAAGCTTTTGCCTGCAAAGTAGGCGCCGCTATCTGCAGCCCATACCAAGAAACAAACGTACAACACAAGCTTTGCGCCGTGGTATGGATCTACAGTGATGTCATACGCTCTGAGAATAATCACACTCCAAAGGAATGGGATTAATGTCAGAAAACCAAATACATGACGTAAAACAAAATTACTTTGCCAAGATTTCGTCGTTTTGGGGTAAGTAATCGCCATTAAGCTAGCAATAATCCACCAAACAAAACCAATACCCAAGACGACATAATGAGGTGTCGTTAAGTGATTGAGGCTATATGCATCAGGCGAGATGTATAGAAAACTAAGTCCGGTAATAATGATTGCCGGCACAAGGGCAGCAATGCGAGAGTTGCTTCCTGTAAACTGAGTCCACTCCCAAAAACCTAATAGCGTTATTGCAGTTAAAGCGGCAATAAAGCCCATTAGCGGTAATTTAAAAATGCCTAAAATAACCAGGGGAGCTAAAATTAGTGCTGTTATTATTCTCTGTTTCAAACTAACTAGTCCTTATTGAGCTGCCATCAATGCCTTTATTTGTTCACCTGTACAGCCAAAACGACGTTCTCGGTTGATAAACCAAGTCACAGCTTCTACCAAACTGTCTTCATCGAATTCTGGCCAGTACTCTGGTGTAAAGTACATTTCTGCATAAGCCATTTGCCACAACATAAAGTTGCTGATGCGGCACTCTCCACTGGTGCGAATTAAAAGATCCACTTCCGGTAGGTCTGCCATGGTCAAATGCTCAGTGATTAGCTGCTCATTGATATCCTCTACACGAATTTCACCGTTACGTGCTTTTAGCGCTAACGTTTTAGCAGCTTCTGTGATGTCCCATTTACCGCCATAGTTGGCTGCAATGTTGATCACCATACCCGTGTTATCTGCCGTTAGGTTTTCTGCTTCTACAATTTTCTTTTGTAGACGCTCACTAAATCGACTGGTATCACCGATCACGCGCAACCGTAAGTTATTTTTGTGTAGTTTTTTTACTTCACTAGACAGGACCGTGATAAACAGTTCCATCAAAAGACCCACTTCTTCCTCCGGACGACGCCAGTTTTCACTACTAAAAGCAAACAGCGTCATGGCTCTAATGCCTAGTTTTGAAGCAGCAGCCACGGTCTTACGAACGGCACTAACGCCTTTTTTATGACCAAATACGCGAGGTTTTCCTTTGGACTTAGCCCAACGGCCATTACCGTCCATAATGATGGCAATATGCTTAGGAAGGGAATCAGAGAAGGCTTGAGAATTTTGCATAGGGAGTTAATTGAGTTCCATCAGTTGGATAGACTAACATAAAAAAACGCTGAGCTGTGAGCACAGCGTTTTCCAACAGTGATGTGTGTGGGAGTATTAAACTTCCATCAACTCTTTTTCTTTTGCAGCAAGAACTTCATCGATCTTCTTAACTGCAACGTCAGTTAGCTTTTGAATTTCGTCTTGTGCTTTACGGTCTTCATCTTCAGAGATTTCTTTATCTTTTAGAAGCGCTTTAAGATCGTTGTTTGCGTCACGACGGATGTTACGAACAGCAACACGACCACCTTCAGCTTCACCACGAACGATCTTAACTAGGTCTTTACGACGCTCTTCCGTTAGCGGTGGAAGTGGAACGCGGATGATAGTGCCAGCTGACATAGGGTTTAGACCCAGGTCAGACGTCATGATCGCTTTTTCTACTTTCGGCGTCAGCTCTTTATCAAAAACCGTGATTGCAAGTGTACGTGCATCTTCAGCAATAACGTTTGCTACTTGGTTTAGAGGTGTTGCTGCACCGTAGTATTCTACAGAAATACCAGATAGTAGGCTTGGGTGTGCACGACCTGTACGAATTTTAGAAAGGTTGTTCTTAAGCGCTTCAACGCTTTTATCCATGCGCTCTTGCGCGTCTTTTTTGATTTCGTTAATCACAGTTTCACCTTAAAAATGTCATCTTTCCTGAAGAAAGCCTAAAACGGTTGAGCAAAGCAAGCACCACCCTAACGCTTTGGAGTGGCACCTTAAGCCAAGCTTATTCGTTGATGAGCGTGCCTTCTGCTTCGCCCATAACCACGCGACGTAGTGCGCCTGGCTTGTTCATATTAAATACGCGGATTGGCATTTTGTGGTCACGAGCTAGCGTAAACGCCGCCAAGTCCATAACTTTCAGCTCTTTATCCAGAACTTCTGCATAAGATAGCTTATCATACAGCTCTGCGTCTGGGTTTGCTACAGGGTCAGCAGTAAATACACCATCAACTTTCGTCGCTTTTAGTACGACATCCGCTTCAATTTCGATACCACGTAAACAAGCAGCAGAATCCGTTGTAAAGAACGGGTTACCAGTACCAGCAGAGAAGATGACAACTCGGCCTTGGCGAAGCTCACGGATCGCATCAGCCCAATTATAGTCGTCACATACGCCTTTTAGAGGGATTGCAGACATAACGCGCGCATTTACGTATGCACGGTGAAGAGCATCACGCATCGCTAGGCCATTCATTACTGTAGCAAGCATACCCATGTGGTCACCAACTACGCGGTTCATACCAGCTTCAGCTAGGCCTGCACCACGGAACAAGTTACCGCCACCGATAACTACACCAACCTGAACACCCAGTTCAACCAGTTCTTTAACTTCTTGTGCCATACGATCAAGGACCGCAGGATCAATACCAAAACCGTCTTCACCTTGAAGAGCTTCACCACTCAGTTTTAATAGAATACGTTGATACGCTGGTTTAGGGTTCGTAGTCATGGAGTTTACCTTCCAAAGAGAGTTGTTGATTAACAGTCATGAATAGACACAACTTCAGTTATGGCTATTCATCACGGCTAATCGTTCACTGCTCATAAAAAGACCGCAGCCTTGGCTACGGTCTAATCTTTATACAGTCTCTAAGGATTAACCTTTTTGAGCTGCTGCAACTTCTTCAGCGAAGCTCATTTCTTCTTTCTTCTCGATACCTTCACCTACTTCTAGGCGAACGAACGTAGAAACTGAAGCGCCTTTTTCTTTCAGCATTTCGCCTACAGTTTTCTTAGGCTCCATGATGAAAGCTTGACCTGTTAGAGAGATCTCGCCAGTGAATTTCTTCATTCGGCCAACAACCATCTTCTCAGCGATTTCAGCAGGCTTGCCTTCGTTCATTGCGATTTCAACTTGAACCGCTTTCTCTTTTTCTACTACGTCAGCTGGTACGTCTTCTGGGTTAACGAACTCTGGCTTAGAAGCAGCAACGTGCATTGCAACGTGCTTAAGAGTTTCTGCGTCGCCTTCACCAGCAACAACAACACCGATTTTCTCACCGTGACGGTAAGAAGCGATTGCAGTGCCTTGAACGTATTCTACGCGACGGATAGTGATGTTTTCACCGATTTTAGCTACTAGAGCTACACGTGCGTCTTCGAATTGTGCTTGTAGTTCTTCAACAGAAGCTTTTGAAGCTAGAGCTGCAGCTGCAACTTCTTCTGCGAATGCAGTGAAGTTACCGTCTTTAGCAACGAAGTCAGTTTGGCAGTTAACTTCAAGAAGAACAGCAACGCCGTTTTCTTCTTTGATGATGATTGCGCCTTCAGCTGCAACGTTACCAGCTTTCTTAGCTGCTTTCGCTGCGCCAGATTTACGCATGTTTTCAATTGCTAGTTCGATGTCAGCGTTTGCTTCTACAAGCGCTTTCTTACATTCCATCATGCCAGCGCCAGTACGCTCGCGAAGTTCTTTAACTAGAGCAGCAGTTACAGTTGCCATTCTGTCTTCCTCGTTTGATTCGAAATAAGGTAAAAAACAGGGGCCTAACATTGTCGGCCCCCATTGCTAACTATAACTTAGTTTATGCTACACAAAGGTTTCACATAGACCAAGTGTGACACAGAGCCGCTATTATTCAGCTTCTACGAAACCGTCTTTTTCAGCAACTGCAGCTACGTCTTTGTTACGACCTTCAGATACTGCTGAAGCAGCAGCGTTCAGGTATAGCTGTACAGCGCGGATCGCGTCGTCGTTACCTGGGATTACGTAGTCAACGCCGTCTGGGTTAGAGTTAGTATCTACCACAGCGTATACTGGAATACCTAGGTTGTTAGCTTCTTTAATTGCAATGTGTTCGTGATCAGCGTCGATTACGAATAGAGCGTCTGGTAGGCCGCCCATGTCTTTGATACCACCAAGAGATTTCTCTAGCTTCTCCATTTCGCGAGTACGCATTAGAGCTTCTTTCTTAGTTAGTTTGTCAAAAGTACCGTCTTGAGATTGAGTCTCTAGTTCTTTTAGACGCTTGATAGACTGACGAACTGTTTTGTAGTTTGTAAGCATACCGCCTAACCAGCGGTTGTTTACGTAAAACTGGTTGCTTGCGATTGCAGCTTCTTTAACAGCTTCAGATGCAGCGCGCTTAGTACCTACGAATAGAACCTTACCTTTCTTCTCGCCAACTTTAGCTAGTTCAGCTAGAGCGTCGTTGAACATTGGTACAGTTTTTTCTAGGTTGATGATATGAACTTTGTTACGAGCGCCAAAGATGAATGGCTTCATTTTTGGGTTCCAGTAACGAGTCTGGTGACCGAAGTGAACACCAGCTTTTAGCATATCGCGCATTGATACAGTTGCCATTTTAAAATCCTCTATGGGGTTAGGCCTCCACATTCCCCATAACTCCGACCAAGCTTCTGCTCAGCACCCCGGAATATGTGACGGAATGTGTGTGATTTAAAGATAAAAGGTTATTCGGATGAAGCTTGCTTCGCCGCTTAACTTTGCTAAACGAAGAGAACAGTCCTCTATTCCGGCGCGCTTTATACCATATTTTAGCTCACTGTGGCTAGTAAAAATTATTTCTTCACCGAGCCACTTTCTCCTATTTATAAGCAAAACTTTAAACATATGATCGAATTAAGAATGATGCATATTCCTATCTAACTTGGGTTAACGCCCCGATGTCTGATAGAATGCGGCCATTCGCACGTTTACGTGCTTAGGAATAAGTAGAGAAAGCCAATGTCAATCAAGATTAAAACTGCTGAAGAAATAGAACGCATGCGCATTGCGGGCAAGCTAGCCGCAGAGATTCTAGAAATGATCGAACCACACATCAAAGTTGGTGTGACGACAGAAGAGTTAAACAAAATCTGTCATGAGTACGCTCTAGAAAAAGGCGCATACTCTGCTCCGCTTGATTACCATGGTTTCCCTAAGTCGATCTGTACTTCAATCAACCATATCGTATGCCACGGTATTCCAGCGGAAAAAGACGAAATCGGTAGCAACGGCCAAATGAAGCCGGCGGTACTAAAAGATGGTGACATCTTAAACGTTGATATTACCGTAATCGTTCCAAATGATGAGAATGCCGATCTGAGCGTGCGTCCTCAGGGGTACCATGGTGACACTTCTAAGATGTTCCTAGTCGGTGATGTTTCGCCTGCAAACAAACGTCTGTGCATGGTAGCTCAAGAAGCACTGTATGTTGGTATGCGTACCGTTAAGCCAGGTTCAACGGTTGGTGACATCGGTACAGCTATCGAGAAGTACATCAAAGAGAACAACAAGAACAATCCTCGCAACAAGTTTTCTATTGTGAAAGACTTCTGTGGTCACGGTATCGGCGATGAGTTCCATGAAGAACCACAAGTGGTTCATTACAAGAACAAAGACCGCCGCGTATTAAAAGAAGGCATGTGCTTTACTATTGAGCCGATGATTAACGCTGGTAAATTTGGTTGCTCTGTTGATGCACAAGATGACTGGACTGTTTACACGGGCGACGGCAAGAACTCTGCGCAATGGGAACATACCATTGTAGTAACAAAAGAAGGTTGTGAAGTACTAACGCTTCGTAGCGACGATACGATTCCTCGCCTAATGAAAAACGCGTAAAGCTGACGACCACTCGTTGTTTACTATATCCCTGCTTCGGCGGGGATATTTTTTATCTGCCGCAAATTTGTTAGATTGTTATTAGATTAGCTTGCACGGATGGCAAATATGACACTTCAGTCCCCTCTTACCTTTTCCGATGAACAAATCAATATCGGTGAACTCAAACGAGAATTAGAGAAGTTTAGCTCTAATCAAAACCAAGAGTTTCTCAATCATCATCCGGTAACAAGCTTGGTTTTAGCCAGAGCTGAATATATGGATCTGCTTCTCAATCGTTTGTGGCAACATTTTGGTTTCAAGGATATTTACAACATTTCCCTGGTTGCCGTTGGTGGCTACGGACGCGGTGAGCTGCATCCACTCTCCGATATCGATATTTTGATTCTGTCGAACAATAAACTGCCAACCGCGTTAGAAGCAAAAATCAGCGAATTCATTACGCTGTTGTGGGATTTAAAACTCGAGGTCGGACACGCTGTTCGCACCGTTACTGAATGTGCTGAAATTGGTAAAGCCGATCTAACGGTCGCGACAAACCTGCAAGAAGCGCGACTGCTGTGTGGAAGCGAGGACACCTTTCAGGCACTGAAGAAAGTCGTGTTATCAGACTCCTTCTGGCCAAGTGAGACGTTTTACCGCGCTAAAATTCAAGAGCAGCGCGAACGCCATGCACGTTACCACGACACGACCTACAACTTAGAACCGGACATTAAATCAACCCCCGGCGGGCTACGCGATATTCATACATTAAGCTGGGTCGCTCGACGTCACTTTGGTGCGACTTCATTGTTGGAAATGAGCCGATACGGATTTTTAACTGACGCAGAATACCGAGAATTGGTTGAATGTCAGGACTTCCTTTGGCGAGTACGTTTCGCTCTGCACATGGAGCTTCGCCGCTATGACAACCGCTTGACCTTTGCTCATCAAGCACAAGTTGCGGAAAATCTAGGCTACGTCGGAGAAGGCAATCGAGGCGTAGAAATGATGATGAAAGAGTTCTACCGCACGCTTCGTCGTGTGGCAGAGCTCAATAAAATGCTACTCAAACTCTTTGACCAAGCGATCATTAATGGTGGGGCGACAGAAAGTGCCGAGATTCTCGATACGGACTTTCAACGTCGCGGTTCTTTAATTGAAGCGCGGAAACCCGCATTGTTCCAAGCTCGCCCAGAAACTATTCTGGATATGTTCTTACATATTGCTAACGACTCAACTATTGAAGGGGTGAGCCCACCAACGCTGCGTCAACTGCGCACCGCTCGGCGTCGGCTCAACAAGTTTTTGCACACCATTCCTGCTGCGCGTGAAAAGTTCATGGCGTTATGTCGTCACCCTAATGCTCTGCACAAAGCATTCAGTCTCATGCACCGATTAGGGGTTATGGCGGCCTATTTACCGCAATGGAGTCAGATTGTTGGTCAAATGCAGTTTGACTTATTCCATGCCTACACAGTTGATGAACACAGTATTCGCTTACTTAAACACATCAACACTTTTAGTGACCCAGAAAATCATGCGAAGCACCCAATTTGCTGTGACGTCTACCCTCGGATGCAAAAGAAAGAGCTGCTGATTATTGCCGCTATTTTCCACGATATCGGGAAAGGTCGTGGCGGCGATCACTCAATTATCGGTGAAGGAGAAGCGTACGACTTCTGCATTGAGCATGGTTTATCGAAGCCCGAAGCGAAACTTGTCGCTTGGTTGGTAAGACATCATCTATTAATGTCTGTCACCGCACAGCGCCGAGATATTTATGATCCTGATGTCATTACCGAGTTTGCCAAAAAAGTCAGAGACGAAGAATCTCTCGATTATCTTGTATGCCTGACAGTTGCAGATATTTGTGCAACGAACCCAGAACTTTGGAATGCTTGGAAACGAACTTTACTTGCGGAGCTGTATTACTCCACACAACGTGCTTTACGTAGAGGCCTAGAGAACCCTGTCGATGTGCGTGAGCGAATTCGCCACAATCAACAAATGGCCTCCGCAATGCTGCGCAAAGAGGGGTTTGCCGCGCGCGAAATTGAAGTATTGTGGCAACGCTTCAAAGCTGACTACTTCCTTCGTCATACCCATACGCAAATCGCGTGGCACTGCGAACACTTACTTCGCATGGAAGATCCGACTAAGCCTTTGGTGTTGATCAGTAAAAAAGCCACTCGTGGCGGCACTGAGGTGTTTGTATATACGAAAGACCAGCCTGCTTTATTTGCGACAGTCGTGGCGGAGTTAGATAGGCGTAATTTTAATGTACACGACGCGCAAATCATGACCAGCAAAGATGGGCACGTGATTGATACCTTTATGGTACTCGATCAACATGGCGAAGCGATCGATGAGTCTCGTCACGCCGCGGTGATTAAACACCTCACTCATGTACTGGAGGCAGGCCGACCAACCAAGATTAAAACGCGCCGTACTCCGAACAAACTTCAGCACTTTAACGTGAAAACCAAAGTCGACTTCTTACCAACCAAAGGTAAAAAACACACTTTAATGGAGTTTGTCGCGCTAGACACACCAGGGCTGTTGGCCAAAGTAGGCCGTACGTTTGCTGATTTAAATATCAACCTTCATGGTGCAAAAATCACCACCATTGGTGAGCGAGCAGAAGACTTGTTTATTTTAACCAGTGATGCAGGGGGAAGATTAAGTGAAGAACAACAGGATGAGCTAAGAGAGAGATTGATCGAAAAGTTATCTGATGAGGTCGCAGCTTAGATCAAACCTGCCAATCTTTTCGGTTCAGGGCGAGAGCGATCTTGCCCACAAGTTAAGCATTTTGGCTAAATATCAGCTATCTAGCTCATACATAGGCTGCTACAGTTATATCAATATCAATTCGATGTAATAGAGGTAGCCTATGTATCCCCACCTCACTGGTTTGGGTATTCACGACCCTAAGCAGATTGAACGTTATTCCCTACGCCAAGAAGCACACAAAGACGTACTCAAGATCTATTTCCACAAGCAAAAAGGCGAACTGTTCGCTAAAAGCGTTAAATTCAAATACCCGCGCCAAATCAAAAATGTTCTTGTGGACAGTGGCAGTCACAAATATAAAGAAGTAACGGAAATCAACCGTAACCTCACATTAGTCATTGATGAACTGAATAAAATCACTAAGCCAACGAAACAACCTGAGGTTGATGTAAAAGAGAAAATTCTTTCAGACCTTCGTCATTTAGAAAAAGTCGTTTCGAGCAAGATCGCAGAGATCGAAGCGGATCTTGAAAAACTAAAGTAAAACGTTAAGTCTTAAACATTAAAAAGGGTTAGCATTGATGCTAACCCTTTTTATTTTCAGCCCTAAACCACCTACTTCAGTAGGTGGTTATCATCCGTTTCGGCTTTGCCTGTAAAACTAC